>JALOSQ010000005.1 GCA_025458335.1 Ideonella sp. | reverse complement strand
GACGCCATCGCGCAGGCCGCCGGCGCCCGCGTGGGCTACCTCGGTGACGCTGGCAACTCGGTCGGCGCACAGCTGGTCGGTGCGCGGCCGGCGACATCCACTGGTCGGGATGCGGCCACGATGATGGCGGGATCGGTCAAGGCCTTCGTCCTCCTGAACGTCGAGCCGGCGCTCGATCATGCGCAACCGGCGCGTCTGCGGGGCGCCCTGGATTCGGCGCACACGGTGGTGGCGCTGACCGCGTTTCGCTCGGCGGTCAGCGAGTCGGCCGACGTGATGTTGCCGATCGCGCCGTTCACCGAGACTTCCGGCACCCTCGTCAACGCCGAAGGCCGGGTGCAGGGCTTCCATGGCGTGGTGCGGCCGCAAGGCCAGGCCCGGCCTGGCTGGAAGGTGCTTCGCGTGCTGGGCAACCTGCTCGGGCTGCCAGGCTTCGACTTCGAGACCAGCGACGACGTGCTGCGTGCGGCTCTGCCTGGCGGGGCCGAGGCGATGGCGGCCCGGCTGAGCAACCGGCCGGCCGCCGATGCCGGCGGGCGCCGGCTCGCGACGGTCGCGACCTCGGCGGGCCTGGAGCGGATCGCCGACGTGCCCATTCACTGGACCGACCCCGTCGTGCGCCGCGCGCCCGCGCTCCAGCAGACCGCCGACGCCCGATCGCCCGTGGCCTCGCTGCCCAGCGCCCTGTGGAACGCCTTGAAGCTGGCGCCGGGCGACCGGGTTCGCATCGCGGGCGACACGGGCGAGGCGACGCTGCCGGCGCGGCACGATCCGTCGTTGGCCCCTGGCGTCGTCCGCATCCCGGCCGGCCATCCTCTGACGGCGCCGATCGGCGGTGCGTTCGGCGGCGTGACGGTCGAGCGCACCCCGGCACCCCAGCCGGTCGAAGCATGAGGTCGCCGGGATGATCGACTCGATCAACACCTTCGGAGCCTCGATGCTCGGCGGGGCGTGGCCCGTCGCCTGGACGCTCATCAAGATCGTCGCGGTCCTGCTGCCGCTGATGGGCTGCGTGGCCTACCTGACGCTGTGGGAGCGCAAGGCGATCGGCTGGACCCAGATCCGGCCCGGCCCCAATCGGGTCGGCCCTTGGGGCCTGCTCACCCCGATCGCCGACGCCGTCAAGTTGATCTTCAAGGAGATCATCCTCCCGTCGGCTGCCAACCGCAGCCTGTTCCTGATCGGGCCGGTCATGACCATCATGCCGGCGCTGGCGGCGTGGGTGGTGATTCCCTTCGGGCCCGACGTCGCGCTGGCCAACATCAATGCCGGGCTGCTGTTCCTGCTGGCGATCACCTCGCTCGAGGTGTACGGCGTCATCATCGCCGGGTGGGCGTCGAACTCGAAATACGCGTTCCTCGGCGCGCTGCGTGCATCGGCGCAGATGGTCAGCTACGAGATCGCGATGGGCTTCGCGCTCGTGGTCGTGCTGATGGTCTCGGCGAGCATGAACCTCACCGACATCGTGATGGGCCAGGACAAGGGGATGTTCGCCGACATGGGCTTGAACTTCCTGTCCTGGAACTGGCTGCCACTGCTGCCGGTCTTCGTGGTCTTCTTCATCTCGGGCCTCGCGGAGACCAACCGGCACCCGTTCGACGTGGTCGAGGGCGAGTCCGAGATCGTGGCCGGCCACATGGTCGAGTACTCGGGGATGTCGTTCGCGATGTTCTTCCTGGCCGAGTACGCGAACATGATCCTCGTGTCGATGCTCACGGTCCTGCTGTTCCTCGGCGGCTGGCTGCCGCCGCTGGACATCGCGCCGTTCAACTGGATTCCGGGCTGGATCTGGCTGGGCATCAAGGTCTTCTGTGTCGTCACCGTGTTCCTGTGGGTGCGGGCGACCTTCCCGCGCTTCCGCTACGACCAGATCATGCGCCTGGGCTGGAAGGTGTTCATTCCGGTCACGCTTGTCTGGCTGGTGGTCGTGGGTTTGTGGATCCAGTCGCCGTGGAACATCTGGCAGTGACCAACGAGACCTGGGGAGCCTGAGACATGTCGACCTCCACGTCCCTGAAGGACCTGTTCTCCACGTACATGCTCACGGAGCTGCTGAAGGGCATGGCGCTCACCGGCCGCCACTTCTTCAGGCCGAAGATCACGGTGCAGTTCCCGGAGGAGAAGACGCCCCTGTCGCCGCGGTTCCGCGGCTTGCATGCGCTCAGGCGCTACGAGAACGGGGAGGAGCGTTGCATCGCCTGCAAGTTGTGCGAGGCGGTCTGCCCGGCACTGGCCATCACGATCGAGTCGGACGTGCGCGACGACGGGACGCGCCGCACGACCCGCTACGACATCGACCTGACCAAATGCATCTTCTGCGGGTTCTGCGAGGAGAGTTGCCCGGTCGACTCGATCGTCGAGACCCACATCTTCGAGTACCACGGCGAGAAGCGCGGGGACCTTTACTTCACGAAGGACATGCTGCTGGCCGTGGGTGATCGCTACGAAAAGGAAATCGCCGCCAATAAGGAAGCAGACGCCCGGTACCGCTGAGGTCCGGCGTTCGGAGGAGGAGGGCGGCGTATGGCTTGCGCCGTCTCGCCGCGGGTCGCGCACCAGTACGCGCCATCCGCGGGGCCCGAGCTTGCGGGCTCTCGCCTTGTGCCCGACGGGCCAAGGCGCCTCCGGCCGCCACCTCACCGCGCACCGCGCTGAACCCACACCATGACGACGACCGTCCTCTTCTATGTCTTCTCGGCCGTGCTGCTGCTGGCCGCATTGCGCGTCATCACCTCCCGCAGCACGGTGCATGCGGCGCTGTTTCTCGTGCTCGCGTTCTTCAGTGCGGCGTGCATCTGGATGATGCTGCAGGCGGAGTTCCTCGCCATCACGCTGGTGCTGGTGTACGTCGGTGCGGTGATGGTGCTGTTCCTCTTCGTCGTGATGATGCTCGACATCAACGTGGACGACCTGCGCAAGGGTTTCTGGCGGCACGCCTGGATCGCCGCCGCCGTCGGGGTGGTGATCGCGCTGCAGATGTCGGCGGTGCTGCTCGGCGGCTTCCGGCTCAGCACCCCGGCACCTTCGGATCCGGCCATCGCGGAGCTCGGCAACACGCGCGTGCTCGGCATCGAGATCTACACGCAGTACCTGTATCCCCTGCAGATCGCGGCCGTGCTGTTGCTGGTGGCGATCATCGCCGCGATCGCGCTCACGCTGCGCCGCCGCAAGGACTCGAAGTACCTGGATCCGGCCGAGCAGGTCAAGGTCAAGAAAGCCGAGCGGCTGAAGATCGTGAAGCTGCCGCCGAATGTCGCGCCGGGGGCCATCAAGGCCGCTGGCGAAGATCCGCCGGCGGACCCGGCCGCAAAGGGGGGCCAGGCATGAGTCTCGGGCCCCTGACGCTTGGCCACTTCCTGTCGCTCGGCGCCATCCTGTTCGCGATCTCGGTGGTGGGCATCTTCCTGAACCGGAAGAACCTCATCGTGCTGTTGATGGCCATCGAGCTGATGCTGCTGGCAGTGAACCTGAACTTCATCGCGTTCTCGCATTTCCTCGGTGACATGGCGGGACAGGTGTTCGTGTTCTTCATCCTCACGGTCGCTGCGGCCGAGTCCGCGATCGGCCTGGCGATCCTGGTCGTGCTGTTCCGCAACCGAGCCTCGATCAACGTCGAGGAACTCGACACCCTCAAGGGTTGATGCCCATGTCGGCCACGCTGTCCCCGACCCTCCTGACCGCCGTGCCGCTGGCGCCGCTCGTCGGCGCCGTCGTCGCCGGCTTGTTCGGCCGGTGGGTGGGCCGCCGGGGTGCACACACGATCACGATCCTCGGCGTGCTCGTGTCCTTCGTCCTGTCGGCCGTCGTGCTCAAGGCGGTGGCGATCGACGGCGCCCGCTTCAACGCGACGATCTACGAGTGGATGGTGCTGGGCAACCTCGTGATGGAGGTCGGCTTCCTGGTCGATGGCCTCACGGCGATGATGATGTGCGTGGTGACCTTCGTGTCGCTGATGGTGCACGTCTACACCATCGGCTACATGGAAGAGGATCCGGGCTACCAGCGGTTCTTCGCCTACATCAGCCTGTTCACCTTCTCGATGCTCATGCTGGTCATGAGCAACAACTTCCTGCAGTTGTTCTTCGGCTGGGAGGCCGTCGGCCTGGTGAGCTACCTGCTGATCGGCTTCTGGTACAAGAAGCCGACGGCGATCTTCGCCAACATGAAGGCCTTCCTGGTCAACCGTGTCGGTGATTTCGGCTTCATCCTGGGGATCGGCCTGCTCCTGGCCTACGGCGGGTCGCTGAACTACGGCGAGACCTTCGCCAAGGGAGCCGAGCTTGCCAAGCTCACCTTCCCCGGCACCGATGTCGGCCTGCTGACCGTGGCCCTGATCTGCCTGTTCATCGGCGCGATGGGCAAGAGCGCCCAGTTCCCGCTGCACGTCTGGCTGCCCGACTCGATGGAAGGGCCGACGCCGATCTCGGCGCTGATCCACGCGGCGACGATGGTCACCGCTGGCATCTTCATGGTGGCGCGTATGTCGCCGCTTTACGAGCTGTCGGATGCGGCGTTGAGTTTCGTGATGGTCATCGGCGCCATCACGGCGCTGTTCATGGGCTTCCTCGGGATCATCCAGAACGACATCAAGCGGGTCGTCGCGTACTCGACCCTGAGCCAGCTCGGCTACATGACCGTCGCGCTCGGTGTGTCGGCCTATTCGGTGGCGGTGTTCCACCTGATGACGCACGCGTTCTTCAAGGCGCTGCTGTTCCTGGCCGCCGGCAGCGTGATCATCGGCATGCACCACGACCAGGACATCCGCAACATGGGCGGCCTGCGCAGGTACATGCCCATCACCTGGATCACCTCGCTGCTGGGCTCGCTCGCGCTGATCGGCACGCCGCTGTTCTCGGGTTTCTACTCGAAGGACAGCATCATCATCGCCACCTACGCGTCGAACCTGCCCGGCGCGTGGTTCGCGCAGTTCGCGGTCATGGCGGGCGTGTTCGTCACCGCCTTCTACTCGTTCCGCATGTATTTCCTCGTGTTCCACGGCGAGGAGCGGTTCCGGCACAAACCCCACCCGACGGAGGACGACCATGGCCACGGCGATCACGGCCACGCCGCCGAGCCCCACGAATCACCGTGGGTGGTCACCGCACCGTTGATCCTCCTGGCGATCCCGTCGGTGGTGATTGGCTACCTGACCATCGGCCCGATGCTGTTCGGCGAGTTCCTCAAGGATGCGATCACCGTCGACGCGGCCCGCCACCCCGCGATGGGCGAGCTCGCGAGCCATTTCCACGGCGCTGTGGCCATGGCGTTGCACGGCCTCGTGACCCTGCCGTTCTGGCTCGCCGTCGGCGGCGTCGCGACCGCCTGGTGGTTCTACCTCAAGCGGCCTTCGATCCCGGCGGCGATCCACGCGAGGTTCGGCTTCGTGCACCGCGTCCTCGAGAACAAGTACTACATGGACTGGTTCAACGAGCACGTGCTCGCGGCCGGTGCCCGGCTCATCGGCCGAGGCCTGTGGAAGGGTGGGGATGTCGCGGTGATCGACGGCGCCCTCGTGAACGGTTCGGCGCGCGTCGTCGGCAGCCTGGCCGTGCTGACGCGACTCATCCAGACCGGTCACCTCTATTGGTATGCCCTGGCGATGATCCTGGGCATCGTCGGTCTGATGACCTGGCAGCTCTGGCCCTACCTGGGCAGCCTCACCGGCCGATGAGCGCGTTCGACGTCGAAGGGAGATCATGGGTCTGTTGAGCGCTGCCATCTGGCTGCCGATCGCCAGCGGTCTGGTGCTGCTGGCCCTCGGGCGCGACGAGAACGCCAACGCCGTGCGCTGGATGGCGTTGGTCGCGGCACTCCTGTCGTTCTTCGTGACGGTGCCGCTGATCACCGGTTTCGACACCTCGACGGCTGCGATGCAGTTCGTCGAGCGAGTGACCTGGATCGAGCGCCTGAACGTCCACTACCACCTCGGGGTCGACGGGCTCTCGGTCTGGTTCGTGCTGCTGACGGCCTTCATGACGGTGATCGTGGTGATCGCCGGCTGGGAGGTCGTCACCGAGCGCGTGAACCAGTACATGGGCGCGTTCCTGATCCTGTCCGGGATCATGATCGGGGTGTTCAGCGCGCTCGACGGACTGCTGTTCTACGTCTTCTTCGAGGCGACGCTGATCCCGATGTACATCATCATCGGCGTCTGGGGCGGCCCGCGCCGGGTGTACGCGGCCTTCAAGTTCTTCCTCTACACGCTGGCCGGCTCGCTGTTGATGCTGGTGGCGTTGATGTACCTGTACTTCAAGTCGGGCGGCAGTTTCGACCTGGCGACCTGGCACGACCTGCCGCTCGGAAGCCTCGCGCAGACCCTGCTGTTCTTCGCGTTCTTCGCGGCGTTCGCGGTCAAGGTCCCGATGTGGCCCGTCCACACCTGGCTACCCGACGCCCACGTCGAGGCGCCGACCGGCGGCTCGGTGGTGCTGGCGGCGATCATGCTGAAGCTCGGTGCCTACGGCTTCCTGCGCTTCTCGCTGCCGATCGCGCCGGATGCAAGCCGCGAGTGGGCGTGGTTCATCATGGCCCTGTCCCTCGTCGCGGTGCTCTACATCGGCCTGGTGGCGCTGGTCCAGCAGGACATGAAAAAGCTGGTCGCGTACTCGTCGATCGCGCACATGGGCTTCGTGACCCTGGGCTTCTTCCTTTTCAATGAACTGGGCATCTCCGGGGCGATCGTGCAGATGATCGCGCACGGCTTCGTCTCCGGGGCGATGTTCCTGTGCATCGGGGTGCTGTACGACCGCATGCACTCGCGGCAGATCGCAGACTACGGTGGCGTGGTCAACACGATGCCCAGGTTCACCGCCTTTGCCGTTCTGTTCGCGATGGCCAACTGCGGATTGCCAGGCACCGCCGGCTTCGTCGGCGAGTGGATGGTCATCCTCGGGGCCGTCAAGGTCAACTTCTGGATCGGTCTGCTGGCCGCGACCACGCTGATCTTCGGGGCCGCCTACACGCTCTGGATGGTCAAGCGCGTTTATTTCGGCGACGTCGCGAACGACCAGGTGCGCGCCCTGAACGACATCAACGCCCGGGAGTTCTTCATGCTGGCCGTGCTCGCGGTCGCGGTGCTGTGGATGGGTGTCTATCCCAAGCCGTTCACCGACGTGATGAGCGTGTCCGTGAACGAGTTGATCCGCCACGTCGGCGAGTCCAAGCTGAACTGAGCGGGGCCGCGCGATGACGATGAATGACATGAACTGGGACGGCGTCCTCCCCCACCTGCTGCTGCTGGTGATGGCGCTGTTCGTCACGCTGTTCGACCTGTGGGTCCGCCATCCCCGGCGCACGCCCACCTACCTGGTCGTGCAGGCCTCGCTCGCGGCGGTGGCGCTGCTGCTTCTGCAGGATTTCACCGACGGCGTCACCAAGTACGCGATGCAGGGCATGGTCGTCGCCGACCCGATGGGGTCGCTGCTCGGGTTCTTCGCGACGCTGGCGGTGATGATCACCCTGGCCTACGCGCGCCCGTATGCCGAGAAGCGTGATCTCCTCAAGGGCGAGCTCTTCACGCTGAGCATGTTCGTCCTGCTCGGCATCCTGGTCATGGTGTCGGCGAACCACTTCCTGGTCGTCTACCTCGGGCTCGAGCTGATGAGCCTGTCGCTGTACGCGCTGGTGGCGCTGCGGCGCGACCACCCGCCGGCGACCGAGGCGGCGATGAAGTACTTCGTGCTCGGGGCGTTGGCCAGCGGCTTCCTGCTCTACGGGCTTTCGATGCTCTACGGCGCAACGGGCTCCCTGTCGATCCCCGAGGTGTACCAGGCGATCCTGGGGGGACAGATCAACAAGTCGGTGCTGATCTTCGGCATCGTGTTCGTGGTCGCGGGGCTGGGCTTCAAGCTCGGGGCCGTGCCGTTCCACATGTGGGTGCCCGACGTGTACCAGGGGGCCCCCACCGCCGTGACCCTGCTGATCGGCGGCGCGCCCAAGCTGGCGGCCTTCGCGATCACCGTGCGGCTTCTGGTCGAGGGCATGATCGGGCTGGCCTTCGACTGGCAGCAGATGCTGGTCGTGATGGCCCTGGCGTCCCTGCTGATCGGCAATCTCGCCGCGATCGCGCAGAGCAACCTCAAGCGGATGCTGGCCTACTCGACGATCTCGCAGGTCGGCTTCATGCTCCTCGGCCTGACGGCCGGCGTGGTGAACGGCAACACCCTCTCGGCGGCCAATGCCTACAGCTCCGCGATGTTCTATGCGGTCACCTACGTGCTCACCACGCTGGGCACGTTCGGGCTGATCATGCTGCTGTCGCGTCAGGGCTTCGAATCCGAGCAGATCTCCGACCTGGCCGGGCTTGCGCGCCGCAGCCCCTGGTATGCCGGCGTGATGGCCATCTTCATGTTCTCGCTCGCCGGTATCCCGCCGATGGTGGGCTTCTACGCCAAGGTGGCGGTGCTGCAGGCCCTGGTCACGACGAACGTGCCGGCCTACCTGTGGCTCGCCGTGGCGGCAGTGGTCCTGTCCCTGGTCGGCGCCTTCTACTACCTGCGCGTCGTCAAGGTCATGTTCTTCGACCCGCCGGTGGATGACGCCCCGATCGAGAGCACGGGCGAGGTCCGGACGCTGCTCACGCTCAACGGTGCCGCGGTGGTGGTGTTCGGCCTGCTGCCGGGCGGCCTGATGGCGCTGTGCGCGCAGGCGATCGTGCAGGCGCTCGGAACCTGAGGCGGCTGCCTTCGGGTCCGTCACCACATGCGATCTGGGGTGAGCGACTGCCCGAGGAGTCCTGCTGGTGCCCGGTGATGCTGCCGTTTGGCTGGTGCTGGTGGTGATGGCGCTGGCGGCCAACCTGCCGTTCCTGACCGAGCGCCTGCTGTTGCTGGGTCCCCGACGCAGCCCGAAGCCGGTCGCCTGGCGGCTGCTCGAACTGCTGCTGCTTGGCCTGCTCGCGATCGGGCTCGGGGTGCTGCTCGAGACGCGGCTGGGTCAGTGGCACGCGCAGTCCTGGGAGTTTTACGCGGCGTTCGGATGCCTGTTCCTGACCCTTGCGTTCCCGGGATTCGTTTGGCGTTACCTCCGGAGGGCGCCCGAATGACGACCGACGGGCCGGCCGGAGGCTCGCCGAACGACGACGACGCGGCGGACTTCGACGGTCAAGCGCCGCACCTCGTGGAGCACACGGTCGAGTCCGCCATCGCCTACCAGGGCAGCTTCCTGCACGTGCGGCGAGACCGCGTGCGTCTACCGGACGCGCGGGAGGCTTGGCGCGAGTACATCCTGCACCCAGGGGCAGTGGTGATCGTGCCGATCCTGGACGACGGACGGCTCGTCGTGGAGCGGCAGTACAGGCACCCCATGGGGCGCGTGATGCTCGAGTTCCCGGCGGGCAAGCTGGCGCATGGGGAACCTCCGCTGTCCTGCGCCAGGCGCGAGCTGGAGGAGGAGACCGGGTACCAGGCGGCGGAGTGGGCGCGGGCGGGCGTGCTCCATAACGCGATCGCCTACAGCGACGAGTTCATCGAAGTCTGGTTCGCGCGCGGCCTGTCGACGGGACGCCGCCAGCTGGACGAGGGGGAATTCCTCGACGTCGTGGTCGCGAGCGAGGAGGCGCTGGACCGCCAGGCGGCAGCTGGCGTACTCACGGACGCCAAGTCGTTGGTCGCGCTGATGTGGCTGCAGAATTGGCGCGCAGGCCGCTGGGACGTGCGCTGGACTTCGGTCGGCTGATCACGCGGCTGCGCATAATCGCCGGATGAAGGTACTCGACCTGCGCTGTGCCCACGACCACCGGTTCGAAGGCTGGTTCGGGTCCGAGGCGGACTTCGTGTCCCAGCAGGAGCGGGGCCTCATCGAGTGCCCCTTGTGTGGTGACCGGGCGATCGAACGCCTGCCGTCGGCGCCCAGGCTGAACGTGGCCAACCTTCGCGAGCCGGCACCGGCCGCTATGCCCGCAGCGGCCGAACAACCCGCAACGCTCGGCCCGAACGAGCGCCAGGCGCTGTGGTTGCAGGCCGTGCGGCACGTGTTGCAGCACACAGAGGACGTTGGCGATCGTTTCGCCCAGGAGGCGCGCCGCATGCACGCGGGCGAGATCGAGCATCGCGGCATCCGCGGTGAGGCGACGCGCGAGGAGGCCGAGGCCCTGCGAGATGACGGGATCGAGATCATGGCCCTTCCGATCCCCGCGGCCCTGAAGGGGCCCGTGCAGTAGACCGCGCCCGGGTGGCGGCCGCCCTCAGAGCAGGCGGCCGGGATTGAACAGGTCGTCCGGGTCCAGGGCGCGCTTGATTGACCGCATCAGCGTCATCGCGACCACCGGCTTGCGGCGCTCGAGTTCCTCGCGCTTGAGGACGCCGATACCGTGCTCGGCGGAGATCGACCCGCCGTGCGCCTCGACGGCGTCGTACACGCAGGCGTTGACGGCCGGCTCGAACGCCGCGAGGAAGGCGGCGGGGTCGGTCCCCTCGGGCGCCTGGACGTTGTAGTGCAGGTTGCCGTCGCCGAGGTGGCCGAAGGTCACCATGCGAGCGCCTCGGCTCACACGTTGCAGGGCCTCGTCGGTCGCGCTCACGAACGCGGGAATGCGGGACACCGGCAACGAGATGTCGTGCTTGATGTTCAGCCCCTCGGCGGCTTGCGCCATCGGGATCGCCTCGCGTAGGTGCCAGAACGCGCGGCTGCGGGCCACGCTGTCGGCGACGAGGGCTTCCACCGCGTTGCCACGCTCGAGTGCGTCACCCAGGGTCGACTCCAGCATCGACATGGCGTGTGCTTCGTCGTCGCTGTCCGAGACCTCGAGCAGCACCGACCAGGCCGGCTCTGGCAGATCAATGCCACGCCACGGCGACGCGAGGCCCGGCACGTGCCGGGCCACCAGGTCCAGGCTCAACGGATTCATCACCTCGAAGGCGGTCAAGGCCGGGCCGCACCGGGCCGCCGCCGTGCGCAGCAGCTGAACCGCGCCGTCGAGGTCGGGTACCGCCGCCAGCGCGGTCAGCTGGGCCCGCGGGCGGGGAACCAGCTTGAGTACAGCGGCGGTGATCACGCCGAGCGTCCCTTCGCTCCCGATGAAGAGGTCGCGCAGCGAATAGCCGGTGTTGTCCTTGCGCAGTCCCCCGAGCCCGTCCCAGACCTCTCCCGAGGCCGTCACGACCTCCAGGCCCAGGCACAGCTCGCGCGCGTTGCCGTAGCGCAGCACCTGCGTGCCGCCGGCATTCGTGGCAAGGTTGCCCCCGATCGTGCAGCTGCCCTCGGCAGCCAGGCTGAGTGGGAACAGCAGTCCATGCGCGGCCGCGGCTTCCTGGACCGACTGCAGCACGCAGCCGGCCTCGACGGTCATTGACAGGTTGGACTCGTCGACGGCACGCACCCGGTTGAGCCGGCCCAGGTGGAGTACGACCTGGCGGCCGCTCGCGTCGGGCGTACCGCCGCCGACCAGACCGGTGTGCCCGCCCTGGGGCACGATGGGTGTCGCGTGATCGCGGCACGCGCGCACGACGGCCGCGACCTCGCCGGGTGTCGACGGGCGAACCACCGCCAACGCGCGCCCGTGGTAGCGCTTGCGCCAGTCGACCTCGTGCGCCTCGAGGCCTGGCCCAGTGAGCACGCCGGCCTCGCCGACGACGTGGCGCAATCGGGCGAGCAGGGCATCCGGGTTCACGTTGATGGCGCCGGTCCCGCGCCCGTCCGAGCGCGGCGGCTCAGGCACGGATCTGCGGCGCCGGTGCCGGCGGTGCGCCCGGCGTGGCCGCCCGTGCATTCGCGAGGCGCCAGCGCACGTGCGCCGCGCACGCCGCGAAGAGCACGACGCACAGCACGACCTGGCCGACGGCGAGCGCAGCGCTGAGGGAGGAAGGATCGCTAGTCGCGCGCGTGACGCCTTCGGCGAAGTACAGCCAGACCAGCAGGCTCACCCAGCGGTACGTGTACATGCGGTTCTTGAGCAGACCCGCGAGCGGGATCGTCAGTGGCAGCACTTTCAGGGCCCACCACGAGCCTCCGGGCCTCAGGGGTGCGAGCCACAGCTCCCACGCGAGTCCGAGGACGATGAGCGCGAGCAGGCTGCCGACCGCGGCCGAGCGGGTCCAGCGGACAGCCGCAGGCAAGGAGGCAGGATCGGGTGACGTGTCAACCATGTCGCCGAGAATGATGCCACCGATGAACGCGCCCGGCTCTGCACTGGATGCCTCGACCCCGCGACCGACTCGACCGCGGGTCGACGGTGCTTCGTGGCGCGACACCCTGGCCACGCTGGCCCGGCGTTTCCGCGAAGACCGACTGGGCGTGACGGCGAGCAGCCTGACCTTCACCACCCTGGTGTCGCTGGTTCCGCTCGTCACGGTCATGCTGGCCGTGTTCACGGCCTTCCCCATCTTCGGGCAGTTCCAGGACGCGCTCCAGCGCTACTTCCTGCAAGGCTTCGTGCCCGAGGCCATCGCGCGTCCGGTGATGCAGGCGCTGACGACCTTCGCCTCGAAGGCCAGCAGGCTCGGCGCGGCGGGGCTGGTGGTCTTCTTCGTGTCGGCACTGGCCCTGATGCTGACCATCGATCGCACGCTCAATGCCCTGTGGCGCGTGCGACGACCCCGCCCACTTGTGCAGCGTGTCCTGCTGTACTGGGCTGCCGTCACCCTTGGCCCCTTGGTGATCGGCGTGAGCCTCACGCTCGCGTCGCGCTCGGTCAGCGCAACGCGGGGTCTCTGGGCGGACTTGCCCGGCACGTTCGGATGGGGGCTGGCGGCCGCGGAATTCGTCCTGGTGTTCGCGGGCCTCGCAGCCCTGTACCGTTACGTGCCGAACACGCACGTGCGCTGGCGCCATGCTCTCGCTGGCGCTGTCCTGGCCGCGGCTGGCCTCGTGCTGGCCAAGCGTATCCTGACCGCCTACCTCGGCGCGGTGCCCGGCTACTCGCTGGTCTACGGCGCCTTTGCGACCGTGCCGATCCTGCTGGTCTGGAT
This sequence comes from Ideonella sp., assembly GCA_025458335.1. Classification (GTDB taxonomy): domain Bacteria; phylum Pseudomonadota; class Gammaproteobacteria; order Burkholderiales; family Burkholderiaceae_C; genus JAIYCR01. Next base: position 42,892 of record JALOSQ010000005.1, on the reverse strand, counting down.
CTACCTGGCCTGGGTGGTCGTTCTGATGGGCGCGGTCGTGGCGGCCTACGCGCCCAGCTTCCGGTCCGGCGTTGCGCGACGCCCGGCTGCGCCGGGCCTGACGTTCGAACTGGCGCTTCAGGTGCTGGTGCAGCTGCGGGCCGCTCAGCGGGACGGCCGGCACGGCATGACCGCCCACGCCATCGCCGGGTCATTGCGGCTCGATCCGCTGCAACTCGAGCCGGTTCTCGATGACCTCGTCGGCCTGGACTGGGTCGCCCGGCTGGACGAGGACAGCGATCCTCGCTACGTGCTGCTGTGCGACGCGGGACGCACGCCGGTCCAACCCTTGATCGACGCCCACCTGCTGGCCCGGGGCCCGGCCGCCGACCGCCTGCGAGGGCGCTCGCGCCTGGGCGACCTGACGCTCGCCGACCTGATCGACTGACGGGCGGCTGGCGCGGTATGCGGCGCCCGGTGCACGCGGTCAGGCCAGCGAGTCCCTCAGGGCCGCCAGCGTCGCGTCCGGGGCCTCGGTCATGAGGTTGTGCCCCGCCTCCACGACGTGCACCTTGGCCTTCAGTGCCGTGGCCAGGTCGCGCGCGCTGCGCGGCAGCGTCATCTGATCGGCGCGCCCGAGGACGACGTGCACCGGGCAGGCGACCCGTGCGGCAGCCGCTTCGCCGCCTCGGTAGCGGTCGCAGATCGAGAACTCGTGGTGAAAGAGGTTCAGCGTCGTGCAGCCCGCCTGCATCCGGCGCATCAGCGCCCGGTTGCTCCCGTGCAGCCACATGCCGGGGCCGGGGAACGACGGCTTGGCAGCAATGGTGGAGTACGACCAGGACGTGACGAGGTCGATGGCGCGCAGCGGGTCGGCGAGCGCCGTGGTCAGCAGCGACTCGGAGACCTTCATCGGGTAGGCCGTGCCCATCATCACGAGGCGGGTCACGCGGTCGGGCGCCTGGCCGGCGGCCTCCAGCGCGGCGAGCGAGCCCATGCTGTGGCCGACGAGCGCGGCGCGCTGCAGCCCGGCGGCATCCAGCACCGACCAGAGCCACCCGGCGATCGCCTCGACCGAGTCCAGCGGCGGTCCTTCGCTGTGGGCGTGGCCGGGCAGGTCGACCGCGAGCACCGCGTGGCCATGGTGGGCGCACCACCGGGCCAACAGGTTCCAGCAGCTGTGGTCGTGCAGGGCGCCGTGCACGAACACCACGGCCGGCAGGGCGGGGTCGAACGGTCTTCCGCCGGTGTAGGCATAGGCCTCGCGGCCACCGACCCTCAGCCTCATGCCGCCTTCTCCGCGACCTTGAAGGCCCGCTTGAGGTCCTCGAGCAGGTCGTCCGGGTCCTCCAGACCGATCGACAGGCGGATCGTCCCCGGTGCGATGCCGGCTGCCGCCAGCGCCGCCTCGTCCATGCGGAAGTGCGTCGTGCTCGCCGGGTGGATGACCAGGCTGCGGCAGTCGCCGACATTGGCGAGGTGGCTGAAGATCTTCAGCGCCTCGATGAAGGCCCGCCCCTGCGCCCTCGAACCCTTCAGATCGAAGCTGAACACCGAGCCGCAACCGCGCGGCAGCAGGCGCCGCGCGAGGGCGTGGCTCGGATGACTCTCGAGCTCCGGATAGCCGACCCGGGCGACCGCGGGATGCGACGCGAGGAAGGCCACCACCTTGCGCGTGGAGTCGACGTGGCGCGCCATGCGCAGAGGCAACGTCTCGATGCCCTGCAGGATCAGCCATGCGGTATGCGGGCTCATGCAGGCGCCGAAGTCGCGCAGCCCTTCGCGCCGGGCACGCAGCAGGAACGCACCGACCGTGCTTTCCTCCTCGAACACCATGCCGTGGAAGCCGCCGTACGGTTGGGAGAGCTCGGGAAAGCGACCGGATTGCCCCCAGTCGAACCGACCGCCGTCGACCAGCACGCCGCCGATCACGGTGCCGTGCCCGCTCAGGAACTTGGTGGCCGAGTGGTAGACCAGGTCGGCACCGAGCGCGAGCGGCTGCATCAGCCAGGGGGTGGTGAGCGTCGAGTCCACGAGCAGCGGCAGCCGGTGCTCGTGCGCGAGCTCCGCGAGCGTCGGGATGTCGAGCACGTCCAGCCCGGGGTTGCCCAGCGTCTCGCCGAACAGGAGTCGCGTCTCGGGGCGGATGGCCGCGCGCCAGGCGTCCAGGTCGCCCGGCGGGACGAACGTGGTCGAGACGCCGAAGCGCGGCAGCGTGTAGTGCAGCAGGTTGTGCGACCCGCCGTACAGCGCGGCGCTCGACACGACGTGCGAGCCCGCGCCGGCCAGCGTGGCGATGGCCAGGTGGAGTGCCGCCTGCCCGCTCGCGGTGGCGATCGCGCCCACGCCGCCTTCGAGCGCGGAGACGCGCTCCTCGAGCACGGCGTTGGTCGGGTTGCTGATGCGGCTGTAGACGTGCCCTGAGCGCTCCAGGTTGAACAGGGAGGCGGCGTGCTCGCTGCTTTCGAAGACGAAGGACGTCGTCAGGTGAATCGGCACCGCACGCGCCCCCGTGGCAGGGTCGGGGGCCGCGCCGGCATGCAGGGCGAGCGTGTCGAAGCCGGGGTCGGAGGGTCCTGGCATGGTGGCGGCTCGGGGGTGGGGCTTGGCCCGGGTCGAACGGCCGGCTGCACGGTTGGCGCCGACGCCCGCCGATTGTGGTCTATATTGATCGGCATGAAGGTCAGCGACATCCTCCGCGTCAAGGGCAGCGCCCTTTACACCGTCGGGCCCGACGAGCCGCTTCGCGAAGCGATCGAGGTCATGGCCGAGCGCGACATCGGCTCGCTCGTCGTCATGGAGCACGGCGACCTCGTCGGGATGCTGACCTTCCGCGAAGTGATCTCGGCCGTGACGCGGGGACAAGGCGGCGTCGGCACCACGATCGTGCGCACGGTCATGGACGATGCGCCGCTGACCTGCACCCCGGAGACCGATCTCGACGAGGTGCGCCGCATGATGCTCAACAAGCACGCGCGCTACATGCCGGTGATGAACCAACGCACGCTGATGGGCGTCGTGTCCCTGTACGACGTCGCCAAGGCGGTCGTCGACGCCCAGGACTTCGAGAATCGAATGCTCAAGGCCTACATCCGGGACTGGCCGGAGGACGGTCGTCCGCCGGCAGCCGCGGCCGCGGGGTGAGCGGCCTGATCCATCGCCCGCCGGGGGCAGCGGCAGGCCTGCGCCGGCCCGCTCGGCATCAGCGCGGGGCGGCCTTCTTGGGGCTCTTCTGGCGTTGTTTCGCGCGCTTGACCAGGCCGCCCGGCGTGACCCGCTGGTTGCCGAGCACCCGGACGGTCTTGACCTGCGCGCGATGATTGCCGCTGCGCGAGAACTTCACGACCTTGACCAGGCGTGGCCCGGGTCCCGCCGCGTCGGCGCTTTCGCCGGTTGCCGGCTCAGGCGCCGGTCGCCACAGCACGAGCAGCTTGCCGATGTGCTGGACGGGCGCCGCGTCGAGCCGATCGGCGAGCATGGTCAGCATGCCGTCGCGGGCGATCCGGTCGTCGGAGAACACGCGGACCTTGATCAGCTCGTGCGCGCGCAACGCGGCGTCGATCTCGCGCACGACCGCGTCGCTGAGCCCCTCCGCGCCGACGATGACGACGGGGTCGAGGTGATGGGACGCCGAGCGCTTGGACTTTCGCTCGGCCGGGGTCAGGGCAATGGCAGGCATCGACGCATTATCCCGCCCGCTGCGGCGCACGCCTCCCGCTCGCGGGCGCGGCCGAGGGCAGCCCGATGAGCGCCGGCCGCCGAAGCGCGAAGGTCAACCGGGCCTGGCTGCATGACCATGTCACCGACCCCTACGTCCGCCTGGCCCAGAAGGAAGGCTACCGGTCGCGTGCCGCCTACAAGCTGCGCGAGATCGACGAGGCCCTTGGCCTGACCAAGGCCGGCCAGGTGGCGGTCGACCTGGGTGCGGCGCCCGGGGCGTGGAGCCAGTACCTGCGGCGTCGATACGAGGCGCTCGCGGCGGGTCGTCCCGGGCCGGCGGCCGCGGCCGCGCCCCCGCAAGCTTCGGCAGGATGGCGCGTGATCGCGCTCGACTTGTTGCCGATGGAGCCAGTCCAAGGCGTTGAGGTATTTCAAGGCGATTTCCGTGACGAAGACGTCGCCGCTCGGCTGGCCGAGGCCATCGGGAGCGCGCCCGTGGACCTGGTGGTGTCCGACATGGCGCCCAACCTCTCCGGCGTCGAAGCGTCGGACGCCGCCCGCGTCAGCGACCTCGTGGAACTTGCCGTCGACTTCGCGGTCACGCACCTGAAGCCGGAGGGGGCCCTGGTCTGCAAGGTGTTCCACGGCAGCGGCTACAGCCAGCTTGTCGAGCGGTTCAAGCGGCAATTCCGGGTCGTCAAGGCCATCAAGCCGAAGGCGTCGCGGGACCGGTCCGCGGAGACTTTTCTGGTGGGGCGCGGCGTGCGCGCGACCGGCGCCGGAGGGAGGCCTTGACCTCCAGCGGGCCTCGGCCGGCCAAATACCCGAGCGACCCTTGACTGAACTAAACTCGACCGCATTTCAAGCGGTATTTCCAGGGTCGCCCGCGATAGAGTGATCCGAAATGCGCTGAAGGAGCCGTAGTGAACAATCAATGGTTTTCCAAAGTGGCGGTCTGGCTGGTGATCGCCTTGGTGCTGTTCACCGTATTCAAGCAGTTCGACCGCGGGGTCACCCAGGGCACGCAGATCGCCTACTCGGACTTCCTCGAGGAGGTGCGGGCCAAGCGCATCAAGTCCGTCACGCTGCAGGAAGGCGCCGGCGGCACGGAAATCCTGGCGATCACCACGGACGACAAGCGCATCCGCAGCAACGCCACCTACCTCGACCGCGGCCTGGTCGGGGACCTGATCAACAGCGGCGTCAAGTTCGACGTCCGGCAGCGCGAAGAGCCGTCGGTGCTGATGAGCATCCTCATCAGCTGGGGACCGATGCTGCTGCTGATCGGCGTCTGGATCTACTTCATGCGCCAGATGCAGGGCGGGGGCAAGGGCGGCGCCTTCAGCTTCGGCAAGAGCAAGGCTCGCATGCTCGACGAGGCCAACAACTCCACCACCTTTGCCGACGTCGCCGGCTGCGACGAGGCCAAGGAGGAGGTGAAGGAGCTGGTCGACTTCCTGCGCGACCCTCAGAAGTTCCAGAAGCTCGGCGGCCGCATTCCGCGTGGCGTGCTGCTCGTCGGCCCGCCTGGCACCGGCAAGACGCTGCTGGCCAAGGCCATCGCCGGCGAGGCCAAGGTGCCGTTCTTCAGCATCTCGGGCTCGGACTTCGTCGAGATGTTCGTCGGCGTGGGTGCGGCGCGCGTGCGCGACATGTTCGAGCAGGCGAAGAAGAGCGCGCCTTGCATCATCTTCATCGACGAAATCGATGCGGTCGGCCGCCACCGTGGCGCCGGCCTTGGCGGCGGCAACGACGAGCGCGAGCAGACCCTCAACCAGATGCTCGTCGAGATGGACGGTTTCGAGACCAACCTGGGCGTGATCGTGATGGCGGCCACCAACCGGCCCGACATCCTCGACCCGGCGTTGCTGCGTCCGGGCCGCTTCGACCGCCAGGTCTACGTAACCCTGCCCGATGTGCGTGGTCGCGAGCAGATCCTCAGCGTGCACATGCGCAAGGTGCCGGTCGGGCCCGACATCCGGGCGGACATCCTGGCTCGCGGCACGCCGGGCTTCTCGGGCGCCGACCTGGCCAACTTGGTCAACGAGGCAGCGCTGTTCGCGGCCCGTCGGAACGCGCGTGTCGTCGAGATGGTCGACTTCGAGCGCGCCAAGGACAAGATCATGATGGGCCCCGAGCGCAAGTCCATGGTCATGCCCGAGGAGGAGCGCAAGAACACGGCCTACCACGAGGCCGGCCACGCCCTCGTGGCGCGCCTGATGCCCAAGACCGATCCTGTCCACAAGGTCACCGTGATCCCGCGCGGCCGGGCGCTCGGCGTGACGATGCAACTGCCGGAAGGCGATCGCTACAGCATGGACAAGGACCGCATGCTGTCGACGATCTCGGTGCTCTTCGGCGGACGTATCGCCGAGGAGGTGTTCATGAACCAGATGACCACCGGCGCCAGCAACGACTTCGAGCGCGCGACCCAGATCGCGCGCGACATGGTCACGCGCTACGGCATGACCGACGAGCTCGGCCCGATGGTCTACGCCGAGAACGAGGGCGAGGTCTTCCTCGGACGCAGCATCACCAAGCAGGTGAACATGTCCGAGCAGACGATGCAGAAGGTCGATCGCGAGATCCGCAAGATCATCGACCAGCAGTACGCCATCGCCCGCGAGTTGATCGAGTCCAACAAGGACAAGATGCACGCCATGGCCAAGGCGCTGCTCGAGTGGGAGACGATCGACAGCGACCAGATCGACGACATCATGCTCGGCAAGCCGCCTCGCCCGCCCAAGGACGGCTCGTCCACGCCCACGCGTCCGAGCGACCCGACAGCCCCGGTCGGCGCCAGCGGCAGCGCACCGGCGGCTGCCTGATCGGGGCCCTCTTCTTTCGCCGATCCACGACGGGGCGCCAGCCCCGTTGTCGTTTGAGGCCTGGCCCACCGTGACCGACACCGTCGCCGTCTCCAGGGTCCGGGTGTGGCAGGCAGGCCGTTATCGGGTGGACTTGTCTCGTCCACGCGTGATGGCAATCGTCAACGTCACCCCGGATTCGTTCTGGGAGGGCGGACGCGGCGTGGATCCCGCTGAAGCGCTCGCGCGCTGCCGCGCCGCGGTGGAGGAGGGCGCCGATCTGCTCGACCTCGGGGCGGAATCCACGCGCCCTGGCGCGCCGCCGGTGCCGGCCGACGAGGAGCTGCGCCGGCTCCTGCCGGTCCTCGAGGGGGCTCTCGGGCTCGGCGTTCCCGTCTCCGTCGACACCCGCAAGGCCCCGGTCATGACAGCGGCCCTCGCCGCCGGTGCGGATGTGGTGAACGACGTCCAGGCCCTGCAGGATCCAGGCGCGCTCGAGGCGCTGGCCGCGCACCCGCGAGCCGGGGTGTGCCTCATGCACATGCAGGGCACGCCCCAGTCGATGCAGGTGGCGCCGGCCTACCGGGACGTCGTCGGGGAGGTGGTGCAGTTCCTTGCGGAACGGGTCGCCGCCGCTGAGCAGGCCGGTGTCTCCCGCGATCGTCTCGTGGTGGACCCCGGCTTCGGCTTCGGCAAGACCGTCGACCACAACCTGGCCCTTTGGCGGCAGCTCGAGCGGTTGCTTCCGCTGGCCCAAGGAATCCTGGTCGGCTGGTCGCGCAAGAGCACGCTGGGGCACCTGACCGGCCGACCGGCAGGTGATCGGCTGCCGGCCAGCCTGGCGGCGGCGCTGGCGAGCGTGCAGCGGGGCGCCCGGATCGTTCGCGTGCACGATGTCGCCGCGACGGTGGATGCGTTGCGGGTGTGGGGCCAGAGCGGCCTGATCGAGTAGAACAATCGGAGCCGGGCGCCCTCGAGGCCCCTTGGAGGAGTCACCAAATGCAGCGCCAGTTCTTCGGCACCGACGGCATACGCGGCACGGTCGGGCATGGCCCGATCACGGCCGACTTCATCCTGCGCCTCGGGCATGCCGTGGGCCGGGTCCTGCGGGCCGAGCATCGCCGCCCGGTCGTGCTCGTGGGCAAGGACACGCGGATCTCCGGCTACATGATCGAGGCGGCCCTGGAGGCGGGTTTCTCGTCGGCTGGTGTGGACGTGCTGATGACCGGCCCGATCCCGACACCCGGCGTCGCCTACCTGACGCGAGCGCTTCGTCTGAGCCTCGGGGTCGTGATCAGTGCATCGCACAATCCGTTCGCCGACAACGGCATCAAGTTCTTTTCCTCGAAAGGGGAGAAGCTGCCCGATCGATGGGAGGCCGACGTCGAGGCTGCACTGGCCCAGCCGCCAGCCTGGGCCGAGTCGCATGCCCTCGGCAAGGCCCGCCGGGTCGAGGACGCCCGTGGTCGCTACATCGAGTTCTGCAAGGGCACCTTCCCCGGCGATCTCTCCTTGTCGGGCCTGAAGATCGTGGTCGACGCGGCGCATGGCGCGGCCTACCAGGTGGCGAGGGAGGTGTTCCACGAACTCGGCGCCGACGTGGTGACGATCGGATGCTCGCCAGACGGCCGCAACATCAACGACGGTGTCGGGGCCACGGCTCCCGCGGCCCTGGTCGCGGCGGTGGCCGAGCACCGGGCCGACATCGGCATTGCCCTGGACGGCGACGCCGACCGCGTCGTCATGGCGGACGCCGCCGGCCGCCTGTACAACGGCGACGAACTGCTTTACGCGATGGTGATGGACCGGGTCGAGCGTGGCCTGTCGGTCCCGGGCGTCGTCGGCACCCTGATGACGAACATGGCGGTCGAGGTGGCGCTTCGGCAGCGCGACATCCCGCTCGTGAGGGCCAAGGTGGGGGATCGCTACGTGCTGGAAGAGCTCAGTGCCCGCGGCTGGCAGCTTGGCGGCGAGAGCTCGGGGCACCTGCTGGCCCTCGATTGCCACACGACCGGTGACGGCATCGTGAGTGCGCTGCAGGTGCTGCAGGCGCTGGTCCGGCGCGGCACCGGGCTGGACGGGCTCCTGGCCGACCTGCGGCTCTATCCGCAGACCCTGCTGAACGTGCGCCTTGCCCCCGGGACGCCATGGGTGGAAGCCCCGCCCGTGCGCGAAGCGATCGCCGACGCGCAGGCCCGGCTGGGCTCGCGCGGCCGTGTGCTCATCCGGCCATCGGGGACCGAGCCGGTCGTGCGCGTCATGGTCGAGGCCCCCGACGCGGAATTGGCGCGGAGCTGCGCCGAGCGCATTGCTCAGGCGATCCCGGCCTGACCGTCCATGTGCGGCTCGCCCGCCTTCAGGGCGGTGCGGCGCGGCGCCACACCAGGACCCGGTTGTCCCGGTCGCTCGGGTGGCGAACGACGGCGACCTCGGTCCAATCGGGCGCTGTCGCAGGCGTGGCCTGCTGACGGGTGAGCCACAGCAGTCGGACGTCGCAGGCCGGCTTGCGCGGTGACATCGGACCGGCCACGACTTCAAGGCCGGCGAAATGCTCGAGCGATGCCTGCAGCGCGCGAGGGGTGCCTTCGGCCACGACGCACGTGCTGCCATCCAGGTGCGGCTGGAGAAGTTCGACCAGGGGCCGGAAGCTGCGGGCGTGGTCGAGCAGGGGCAGCCACAGGCTCATCAGCAGGGTCCAGCACAAGGCGACTCCGCTGGCCGGCAGGACCATGCTCTTCCACAAGGGGTGTCGCTGGCGACCGGTGCGCCAGTGAACGAGCCCGAGCCACGCGAGTGTGGCTGCGGCCGCGGCCACGAGGGCGATCCACGAGAACGACGGCTCGAAGCCGGGCGCGAGCCGGCGCACGTTGTTCGCGGGCGCGCTCGGCCATCCGGTCTGCATGGCGACGTAGACGACCCACACCACGATCGCGCAGGCACTGAAGAAGAACACCGAGAACCAGTCGATCGCGGCGGAGGCGCTGCGCCGCAGCGTCGGCAGCGCGAAGGCGGCAAGCACCGCGAGCGCGGGCAGCGCCAGCAACAGGGCGCGGTCGTACCCGCCAACGGCCAGGCTGGTCACGATGGCGACCGAGGCGCAGGTCAGCGGCACGGCGATGTGTCGCTTGAGCCAATGGGCGCGCCATCGCCACAGGGTCCAGGCCGCGAGCGGCAAGGTCGGCCAGGCAAACCAGGCGAACAGGCGTGCGGTGCGCAGAAGGTCCTCCGGCGAGTCGAGCGGCTGGAGGCGCCAGGTCCACACGCCCAGGGTCGTCGCCAGGAGCGCTGCCGCCAGCGTCGCGCCGACGACCCATGGCACGAACTGGCGTGTCGGCTGGTAGGCAGAGCGCATGCAGACGATGCTGCCCGCGACCCCAAGCGCCAGGGCCACGGTGGGGGCGGCACTGGCCGCAAGGGCCAGCAGCCCGAGCACGATCGCGATGCGCGGCTCCCACCGTCGGAAGGGGCAGGCGGCCAGGGCGTACAGCACGGCCGTCACCGCTCCGAGCTGGACGAGTTCGGGCGTCGTCTCGTGACCGAGTTGCAGCAGGCCCAGCGTGGCGATGAGCGCCAGGACGGCGCCGTCGGCCACGGCGCGCGAGTAGTCGACCGGGTCGGCCTCGCCCCCGAACGCGAAGGGCAACGGCTGGGCAGCCTCGGTACGCGCCAGGTGGTAGCACGCGTACCACGTGAACGACAACACCACGAGCATCAGGAGCGCAAACGGCAGACGAGCGGCCAGCGGCGCGCCAAGCAGGTCGCCGAGCGCCATGATCGAAAGGGCGCCGATCCAGTACGGCAACAGGGCGCCGTCACCGGGCAGGCCACCGATGGTCGGATCGAGCCACGACGCGCTGCCCTCGGCCAGATTCGCCATGAACCCGAAGGCGGTGGCGTCGGCGCTGCGCCAGGGATCGCGACCGAACAGCCCGGGCAGCACGTAGGCCGCACAGAAGAGCAGGAGGGCGACGCGCGGCAGGCGCGTGGCCGCCTGGCGCGACACGAGGGCGGGGCTGGTGGCCTTCGGCGTCATCACGGGCGCGGCGTCAGCGCAGCATCGGCGCCGGGCGATGGCCGGGTGGCGGTTTCCTCAAGAACAAAGGGCAGCCGCTCGGGCTGCCCTTCGAGTTGGTCGCCCAGGCCGTCACTTCCTGCCGACGCCGACCTTCGCGAACTTGTTGCGGAACTTCTCGACCCGGCCACCCAGGGAGTCCACGGTCTTCTGGGTGCCGGTGTAGAACGGGTGCGATTCGCTCGTGGTCTCGAGCTTGAACAGCGGCAACTCGCGGCCGTCCTCCATCTTGATGGTCTCCCGCGTCGGCGCGCACGAGCGCGTCACGAACTTGAAACCGTTGGACAGATCGACGAAGCAGACGTCGCGATAGTTGGGGTGGATGCCGTCTTTCATGGGGTTCTCGCTCGGTTCGGGAGCCACGCCACGCCGAAGGGCAGGCGCACTTTCCGGGGGCAAAGCCCGATATTGTAGTTCAGCCGCCCCTGCGCATCATGTCGAAGAAATCGAGGTTGCTCTTGGTGGCCTTCATCTTGTCGAGCACGAACTCCATCGCCTCGATCTCGTCCATGGAGTACAGGAGCTTGCGCAGGATCCAGGTCTTCTGGAGGATCTCCGGCTTGAAGAGCAGTTCCTCGCGCCGGGTGCCCGACTTGTTGATCAGGATGGCCGGGTAGACGCGCTTCTCGGCCATGCGACGGTCCAGGTGGATCTCGCAGTTGCCGGTGCCCTTGAACTCCTCGTAGATCACCTCGTCCATCCGGCTGCCGGTGTCGATCAGCGCGGTGCCGATGATGGTCAGGGACCCGCCTTCCTCGATGTTGCGCGCCGCGCCGAAGAAGCGCTTGGGGCGCTGCAGCGCGTTGGCGTCGACGCCGCCGGTCAAGACCTTGCCCGAGGATGGCAGCACGTTGTTGTAGGCCCGGGCCAGGCGGGTAATCGAGTCGAGCAGGATCACCACGTCCTTCTTGAGCTCGACGAGTCGCTTGGCGCGCTCAATGACCATCTCGGCCACCTGCACGTGGCGCGCCGCCGGCTCGTCGAAGGTCGAACTGATGACCTCGCCGCGGATGGTCCGCTGCATCTCGGTCACTTCCTCGGGGCGCTCGTCCACGTTCAGGACGATCAGGTGCACCTCGGGGTAGTTGGCCACGATCGCGTGGGCCAGGTGCTGCATCATCACCGTCTTGCCGGTCTTGGGCTGCGCCACCAGCAGCGCTCGCTGGCCTTTGCCGATCGGCGCGATCAGGTCGATGATGCGGCTGGTGATGTTCTCGTCGCTCTTGATGTCGCGCTCGAGCCTGAACTGTTCCTTCGGGAACAGCGGTGTCAGGTTCTCGAACATGATCTTGTGCTTGCTCTCCTCGGGCGTCAGGCCGTTGACGCGGTCGACCTTGACCAGCGCGAAGTAGCGCTCGCCGTCCTTCGGCACCCGCACCTCGCCCTCCACCATGTCACCGGTGTGCAGGTTGAAGCGGCGGATCTGGCTCGGCGACAGGTAGATGTCGTCGGTCGACGCCATGTAGCTCGCGTCGGGCGCGCGCAGGAATCCGAAGCCGTCGGGCAATACCTCGAGCACGCCGTCGCCGAAGACCTGCTCGCCGGCCTTGGCGCGCTTCTTCATGGCCGGCCTTGGCGCGCTTCTTCATGATCGCGAACATCAGCTCCTGCTTGCGCAGGCGCGCGACGTTGTCGATCTCCAGCGCCTCGCCCATCTTGATGAGTTCGGAGACGTGGAGGGCCTTCAGTTCGGACAGGTGCATGGCGGGGGGAGATCGCTGAGGGTCCGCGCCGACGTGGCGGAACGTGCGGGCCAGAGCCGGCCGCCGCACGACCTGTCTTGCAGAGGCCATGCAGCCGCCGGCGAGGCCAGGTCGGGACGAAGCGCTTGGGGAGGACCGGTGCCGCTCGTTCGGGCACCGCGGCCAGATGAGTGCTCGGCGACGATCGCCTGCTCCTGCATCCGGATCGCTGCGGGATCATCGCCCGCAGCCGATGGCAGATTATAGGTTGCCGTCGAGGAAGGCGGTCAACTGGGCCTTGGAGAGCGCGCCGACCTTCGTGGCGGCGAGCTGTCCGCCCTTGAAGAGCATCAGGGTCGGGATCCCGCGGATGCCCATCTTGGCCGGGACGTCACGGTTCTCGTCGACGTTCATCTTCGCGATCTGCACGCGCCCATCGTAATCCTTGGAGACTTCGTCGAGGATCGGCGCGATCATCTTGCATGGGCCGCACCACTCGGCCCAGTAGTCGACCAGGACGGGCTTGTCGGACTTGAGCACATCGGCATCGAACGTCGCGTCCGAGACGTGCTTGATCAGGGGGTTGCTCATGGCTGATTCCTTGCAAAGCCGTTCGCACGGGCGTCCGGCAGGCCGGGTCCCACGGTGACGGACCCGGATCTTCGCACACGGCCCGAGGAGACGCCGGACTCGCCCCTGCGCATCCTGGTGCCCGGCGGCAGTGACCGGGTCGACGCCGCCTGGGACCAGGTGGTCGGCGAGGCACTTGCCTGGGGGGAAACGGTCGGCGTCGGCTGGCGCGATGCCGCCGTGCTGGTGCCTGCGGCGGCGCACGCGGCCGCCTTGCGCAACGCATGGGCGCGACGCGGCGGCTGGATGCCGCGCATCGACACACCGCTGGCCATGGGCGCCGACCTGGCGCCGCCCACGCCCGGAGCTGTGCCAGCGCTGGGCATGGATGCGTTAGCCGATCGACTGGAGGCGCGCCAACGGATCAGGACGGCAGCGGGCCTGCCGATCTCGATCCGTCGCGATGAGCGCACGCTCGCGTTGGCGGCGTCACACGTCGGCGCCCTGGCACGCGCGCTGGTGCGCGCGGCCGCGACCCGACGGCCAGACGCCCGGCCGGCGTTCTGGGACGACGTCGCGCGTCGCCTCGGGACCCGATCGGCGTCGGAGCCCGCGATGGAGTCCCAGCTGGCCCGGTTGGCCCTCGAGTGGGCCCGCGAGGCTGCACCGTTGCCGGTGGATGCGCTGCACGCATGGCGACCTGGCGCCTGGGTCATCGTGCGATCGGGCATCGCCGATCCCCTGGCGACGGCGCTGGCGGCCGAAGCGGGGTGCCCGGTGCTGACCATCGACCTCGTCCCCGGCGCGGTCTCGACGCCGGGCCCGCCGAGGCCCGCCGGCGGAGTGCCCGTGGCTCCGACGACGCCGGGCGCCGTGACGGACCCGGGCCCGGAGCCGGACCTCGATGGGCTGGGCGCCACCGCCGTGGTCGTCGCCGGCGCTGCGGACGACCTCGAGCAGGAGGCGCTCTGGGCCGCAGCCCGCGTGCTTCAGGAGCGCGCCGCGGGCCATGTGCCGGTGGCCCTGGTGGCGACGGACCGGCTGGTCGTCCGTCGCGTGCACGCGATGCTCGCCAATCACGGCGTCCCGGTACACGATGCGTCGGGCTGGCGACTGTCGACGTCGCGGGCAGCCGCCTCGGTGCTGGCCTGGCTGCGCGCCCTGCGTCCGGAGGCAACGACCGACGACGGGCTGGACGCGCTGAAGCACCTGGGCGCCGATCCCGGCTCGCACCGTGCACTCGAGTCGCGGTGGCGTCGCGCCGGATGGCGACGGCTCGACCAGGCGGGTGCGGCTGTTCACGCGACCGACGTCGGCGTCCGGGACCCGCGCGCAACGGCGTCGGCGGTCCGGCCAGCTGGCGAGGAGCCCGACGGTTGCTCGGCCTGGGGGGCGCTGCGAGACGCGCGCCTGGCGTGGTCGTCATGGGTGTCGACGGCGCACACCGTGGCCGTGGGGACCTGGCTCGAGCGGCTGAGGGCGACCCTGACGGCGTGCGGCCTGCTCGATCGGCTCGAGCACGACGAGGCCGGTCGCGCCGTGCTGCAGGCCCTGGCCCTGGACGATCCCGGACGCTTGCGCGACCTCGGTGCTGCTGCGCAGGACGAGTCGTTCGGCGAACGCGAGTTCGTGGCCTGGGTCGACGCGACCCTCGAGGCCTCGTCGTTCTATCCAGAGGCGGGCGGCGCGGCGGACGTCGTGATCGTCCCACTTTCGGTCATGCCGATGCACCCGTTCGCAGCGGTCGTGATGCCTGGCGGCGACCACCGGCACCTGGGGGCGGCGCCGCGCCCTTCTCCTCTGCTCGACGACGGGGTGGCGCAGGCGCTCGGTCTGCCGTGCCGGCGCGAGGCGATGCTCCGGGAGGCCTGGGCCTTTGCCTGGGCGATCGCCGCCCCGTCCGTGACGGTGCTCTGGCGACGCCAGGATGGCGGCGAGCGCCTGGGTGCCAGCCCCCTGGTGCAACGCCTGGCCCTGGCCCACGAGCGTGCCGGTCGCGGACCGCTGCCGGCGATCCCGGAACCGCTCGAGCGCAGGACCCTCGAGCGACGACCGCAAGGTCGTGGGCAGGCCGTGGTGCGCGTGCCCTGGCCGGCGCGGCTCAGCGCCACGCAGGCCGCAGCGCTGCGCGAGTGCCCGTATCGCTTTCATGTGCAGGTGCTGCTGCGCCTGCGTGAGGTCGACGAACTGGACGAGCCGCCGGACCGCCGTGTGTTCGGGGAGTGGCTGCACGGCGTGCTGGATCGTCTTCACCGGGAAGCCCCGCCGGGAGAGACCCGGCCCGAACGGGTGGCGCGCCTCGTCGACCTCGGCCGCGCCGGCCTTGCGGCGCTGCGCTGCGACCCGGACGAGTTCGCGCTCTTCGAGGCCGGCCTCGTGCCGTTTGCCGAACGGTACGTCGACTGGTGGCTGCGCCGCGAGTCCGAAGGCTGGACCTGGCAGGATGGCGAGGTGTCGCTGGAGGCGGCGCCGGTCGCCTGTGCACCGATCGTGCTGCACGGTCGGCTGGACCGGATCGATCGCCGGTCGGGCGAAGATCGCATCGCCATCCTGGACTACAAGGTCACCTCCTCACAGCGCCTTCGCGAGCGTGTGCGCGCCCCCGCCGAAGACACCCAGCTGCTGTTCTACGCCGCCTTGTTGCGCCACGCATTGCCAGACGCTGCGCGGGACTGGCTACCCCCGCCCGGCGAGCCTGATCGATGGGAAGCGGGATACGTGGCGCTGGACGACACGCAAGGGATCGGCCTGCACCGACACGCCGACATCGGCCCGGACGCGGAGGCCTACCTCGCGGCCCTGGGCCACGACCTGCGCCGGCTGCGCGACGGCGCCCCGGCGCGCGCGCTCGGCGAGGGTGCGGCGTGCGAGCGTTGCGCGGCCCGAGGCCTGTGCCGGCGCGACCATGCCCGCCAGGGGACGCTGGCAGCCTCGACGTGACCTCGACGTGACCCTCCAGGACCCACTCGCCGCCCGACCGCCGGCCCTGCGCATCGACGGGACCGAGGTCGATCCGGCGACCTTCTACGCTGCGGCTTGCGACCCGAAGCGGTCGGTCGTGGTCGAGGCCTGCGCTGGCGCGGGCAAGACCTGGATGCTCGTCTCGCGGTTGCTGCGCGCGCTCGTCGACGGCGCACAGCCGCAGGAGTTGCTCGCCATCACCTTCACGCGCAAGGCCGCCGGAGAGGTGCGCGACCGCCTCGAGGAGTGGCTCGAGGCCTTCAGCGACCTGCGCAGCACGCCCGACGAACGCACGCGGGCGCTGGTCGAGCGCGGAATGGACCCCGAGCAGGCGGCAAGCGCCGCGGCCCCACTGGGCTCCCTGCGCGAGCGCCTGCTGCGCTCGGGGCAGGGCGTCGAGATCCGGACCTTCCACGGCTGGTTCGGCCAGCTGGTGCGCAGCGCGCCGTGGGGCCTGCTCGAGGAGGCCGGACTGCCGCCCGAACCCACGTTCTTCGAGGACTATGCCGAGCACCGGCGCGAGGTGCTTCGGCGTTTCCACGCCGAGGTGCGCCGAGACCCGGATCTCGCGGCCGACCGTGACGCCATCGTCGCGGCGCGGGGCCGCTCCGCCCTCGAACGCTGGTTGGACGCGGTCATCGAACGACGCCTGGAGATCGAGTTGGCCGACGAGGCGGGATGCCTCGTCGCCAGCGTGGCGCCCGCGATGCTGCTCGAGCCCGGAGACCACCGGGCGGCCCCGAGCGACCTCCTGTTGCGACCCGACGCCGAGGCGATCTTCGGGGCGCTGTGTTGCACGCTCGAGTCATCCCCGGCCAAGCTCGCGCGAACGGCGGGCGAGGAGGTGTCGCTGGCGTTGACCCTGTCGGAGGGCCCGCAGCGCCTGTCGGCGCTTCGCAAGGCGCTGTTGACCCAGTCCGGCCAGACGCGCAAGGCCGTCGCCGAGGCCGTCGCCGCTGCGGGCGGGGCCGATGCCGAGGCGCTCGACCTGCTCGCCCGCGTCGACACGGCCGAGGAGCAGCACCTGGCGCACCTCGAGCACATGCGCATGGTGCGCCTGGCGCGGGTGCTGTTGAGGGTGTATCGCGACTACAAGCATCGGCGTGGCCTGGCCGACCTGGACGACCTCGAGCGCGCGGCACTCGTGCTGCTGCGCGACAGCGCGCATTCGGGCTGGATGCACGAGCGGCTCGACCTGCGCGTGAGCCAGGTCCTGATCGACGAGTTCCAGGACACCAGCCCGGTCCAATGGCATGCGATCCATGCCTGGCTCGAAGGCTATGCCGGCGCGGGCGGGGGCGCCAGTGGACTTCGCCCGCCGGGCGTGTTCGTCGTGGGCGATCCAAAGCAGAGCATCTACCGTTTCCGCCGTGCCGAGCCCCGCGTCTTCGAGGCCGCGTCGCAGTTCGTCGTGCATGCCCTGGGCGGGCGGCGCTTGTCCTGCGACCACACCCGGCGCAATGCCCCCGCCGTGCTCGCGGCGGTCAATGCGGTCTTCTCGGGCCTCCAGGCGGATGGCCGTTTTGAGGGATTCCGGCCGCACACGACCTCGGTCGGCCCGCCGGCGCCGGCGGTCCCAAGCGCCGTCGATGCCGACGTTGACACGGTCCCTGAGGTCGCGCGCCTGCCGGTGGCGCCGCGTGCAACGGGTGGATCGGAGGCTGTCGAGGACGTGGACGCCCATGCGCCGGGCGAGCGGCCGGCCTGGCGCGACAGCCTGGTCGAGGCGCGCGATGCCGTTCAGGTCCACCGGCGGACGGCCGAGGCGCGCGGGGTCGCCACCGCGATCTCGGCGTTGCTGACGGCGCGCGAGGGTCCCGGGATCGAGCCTGGCCGGATCCTGGTGCTCGCCCGGACGCGCGCACCGCTTGGGCACCTGGCGGGCGCACTTCGGGAGCTGGGCGTGCCCCACGCGCCGGCCGAGGATCTGCACCTCGACGAGTCGACCGAGGTACAGGATCTGCTCGCGCTGCTCGACGTGCTGGTCTCGCCCGGTCAGGACCTGTCGCTGGCCCGGGCCCTTCGAAGCCCGATGTTCGGGCTCGACGACGACGAGCTGCAACGGGTCGCGCAGCCGGTCCTCGACGGTCGGGCCCCGACCTGGTGGGCCGCGTTGATGAACCTGCCCGACCCGTCGCCTGCGATGGAGCGCGCCCGCGGTCTGCTGGCCGAGTGGCAAGCGGCGGCGGCGCGATGGCCGCCGCACGACCTTCTCGAGCGCGTCGTGGCCCAGGGCGAGTACCGGGAGCGCCTCGCGGCGGTCGTGCCCGACTCGGAGCGCGCCACGGCGTTGGCCGCGGTGCAGGGCTTGCTGGAGACCTCGCTACGGCTCGGCGGGGCGCGCTACGCCACGCCCTATGGTTTCGTGCGCGCGCTGCGGCGCCAGGCGGTCGCGTTGGCGGTGCCGGCGGTCACGGGCGCCGTCCGGCTGATGACCATTCACGGCGCGAAAGGTCTCGAGGCCGATGCCGTGTTCGTGATGGATGCCGATCCGGCTGCCCCGCCGGCGGACGGGCCCGGCGTGCTCGTCGACTGGCCGGTGGACGCGGCGGCGCCGACCTGCTGCGCTTTCGTGTCGGCCGCGTCGCGGGTGCCGCCGTCCCTGCGCGCTTTGCGGGATGCCGAGATGGCGGCGCGCGGGCGCGAGGAACTCAACGGGCTGTACGTGGCCATGACGCGTGCCAAGCACCGGCTGGTGTTCAGTGCCACGGTGCCGCACAGGCCGTCGACGCAGCGTTGGTGGCCGCTGGTCGAGCCCGTCTGTGCGCCCTGGACGCCCGGGCCTCGCCCCTCCGAGGCGGCACGCGCCGAGGGGCCCCTTCATGCGCCCGGCCCGGGTGCGTTGACCACGGGGGCTGGATTTCGATCCGAGGACCCAGCGACGCCGGATGCCCCCGTGACGCTGTGGGTGCTCCCGGCGGCGGTGACGGCGGTCGGTTCCCGCCCGGCTGCGCCCGCGGGGAACTCCCCGGTGGAGGACGAGCCGGCGCGGCGCGCCGCGCGGCGCGTGGGCCTTGCCGTGCATCGGGCGCTCCAATGGTGGTTCGCGCCGGTGGGCGGTGGGCCAGTGGACAGCGAGCGCGATCGGGCTGCCACCGATGCACTGGTCCGGCGAGCGGCGCGCGAGTTCGGCGCTGATCCCGGCGCGGTTGCGCGGATCGTGCACCGGATCGTCGAACGGCCGGAGCTGCGCGTCTTCTTCGATCCCGGGTGCCTGGCGTGGGCCGCCAACGAAGTCGCAGTCCCGGTCGATGGGCGCCCTGGCCGCATCGACCGTCTGGTGCAGCTCGTGATGCCGGCCCCGGGGCGAACGGTGTGGTGGGTGCTCGACTACAAGCTGGATCCCGACCCGGTACGCCAGCCGGTGTATCGCGCGCAACTCGAGGCCTATCGACGTGCGGTCGAGTGCCTGCAACCGGGTGAGGTCGTGCGCGCCGCCTTCATCACGTCGGAAGGTGCGCTGGTCGAGCTGACCTGAGCCGCCTCGCCGGTCCGGCGCGCCTGACCAACCGTCGTGGCGTTAAGTGCGCTCTGAAACCGGCTCAATTCGCGGGAGTGCCGTGCGGTCGGTCGACGTCCAATCCGGGCATTCGCGTCCGCCTGCCCGATGAACCCGCCCGCCACGCCCCCCAACGCCGGCCGCCGCCTGCTGGGCCGCTACGACGTGAGCGTCCTGCTGGGCAAGAGTCGCAGCACGATGAGCTGGCTGGCTCGGGACCTGGACACGGGCCAGCCCATGATGCTCGTCCTGCCTCGGCACGCGCCGCCCAGCGCCGAGGCAGCCGAGGCGTGGCTGTCACGCGCCATGCGTGCCTCGCGTTTGCGTCACCCACACCTTGCGGTGGCGGCCGACCTGGGCATCGAGGAGCGCTGGCCCTTCGTCGCGTATGACCGGACGCAAGGCCTCACGCTGGGCGAGTGGCTGGCCGCCAACCCGTCGCCGGCGCCCGCCGATGTCGGCGTCTGGCTGTGCGCCGTGCTCGAAGGTCTGGCCTATGGGCACGACGCGGCGGCGGCTCATGGCGACGTGCAGTTGCACCACGTGCTTGTCGACGACCGCGGCACGGTGCGCGTCGCCGGCCTCGGCACCGGCGGGGCGATCGACCACGAGATGTCAGAGGCCGCGGCCGATGACCCGCGTCGCGGTATGGCCCACGAGCGCGCGATGCCAGTCGACCCGGCGCGGCTGGGTCGCGAGCGTGCCCTCGCGGCGCGAGACGTCGTGGGCTGCGGCGTGCTGCTGCATCGCCTGCTCACGGGCGAGGCGCCGCTGGGGCAGGACGATCTCATGATCGCGGTCGATCGACTGCCGCCGCAGGGCCGGGAACCCCTGCGCTTGCCCTGGACCACCGCCCATCCCATCCCAGAGGCCTTGCGTGCCATCGCCAACCGTGCAACCGATCGCCAGCCCCGCCAGCGCTACCTGTCGGCGCGCGGCATGCTGCGTGCGCTGCAAGGCTGGCTCGACGCACTGGCCCAGGACGACGGCGGTGCCTTGGGCCTGCTGATCGATCGCCTGCACAGCGTCGGCCACCTGCCGGGCCTGCCGGGTGTCGTCGAGCGCGTGGCGCGACTGGCGCTTCACGACCAGCAGCGCACGCAGGAGATCGCCGAGCAGATCCTGCAGGACTTCGCGCTGAGCCTCGAGTTGCTCCGCCAGGTGAACACCGCCGAGGTCCGCGGCAGCCAGGTCGCCGGCAACGGTCCGGTGCTCACGCTGCGGCGTGCCGTGGCCCTGGTCGGACTGCGCGGGGTGAGGCAGGCCGCCCTGGCCCTTCGCCCCTGGCCCGGGCCACTCGACGAGGCCGGCGCCCGCGCGCTGGCCAACCTGATCGAGCGTGTGCGCCTCGCGGGGTTCACCGCGCAAGCCATTCGGCCGGCCGGCTACGACCCCGACGTGGTGTTCCTGCTGGCGGTCATGCAGAACCTCGGGCGGCTCCTCATCCAGTATCACTTCCCGGCCGAGGCGGCGCAGATCCGGCAGCTGATGAAGGCGCTGCCGTCCGCCATCGAGCCGGGCCGGCTCGAGCCAGGCCTCGACGAGCGCGAGGCGTCGTTCGCGGTTCTCGGGATCGATCTCGAGGAAATCGGCCCCGCCGTCGCGCGCCACTGGGGGCTGACCGACGAGGTGGCGGGCATGATCCGGCGCCTGCCGGTCGGGCGGCCGGTCTTCATGCCCGACGGCGACGGTGACCTGCTGAGGGCAACCGCGTCGGCCGGCAACGAAGCCGTCGAGGCGCTCGCGAGTGGCGACCCGCAACGCGCGGCGCGTGAACTCCAGAAGGTGGCCCAGCGCTATGCGCGGGCACTGTCGCTCAAGCCGGGGGACCTGCAGCAGGCCCTGCAGCAGGCGCGCGCGCAAAGGCGGGGGCGCGAGGCGACCGATGGGCAGGATGCCGACGATGCCGGCGTCCCCGGGTTGGCGGCGGAACCGGCCGCCGAGCCGGTTCCGGCGACGCTCGCGGCGCAAGGCTCGAGCCTGCGGCGCCGCGCCAGGGAAGTGACGAGCCTTACCCCCGGCACTGAGTCCACGGTTAGGGCTGCTTCGTTCCCGACCTGACCCGGTTGGCCACTTTCCCATGCGGGGAGGCCCGTCCAGCGCATTGTAGGTGCGTACGGGCTCGGGGCGAGGCGTCCGGGCTGCCCGCCGCGGTCAGCGCACGTGCAAGTCGTCTTCGCCGTAGGTGAGATCGAGGGGTTCGATCACGAGCCGCTTCACGCCGTCCTCGACCCATCCGGCCACCCAGGCCTCGTGCCCGACCGTGCGGGCCACCGAGACCGTGCGCGCCGCATCGTCGGCATGGACGTACAGCGCAAATCCAGCGCCCATGTTGAAGGTCGCGTAGGCCTCACGGTCGTCATGGCCGGCCTCGCGACGCAGGAATTCGAGCACCGGCGGCACGGGCGGCACGTGGTGGATCCGGTAGGTCAAGGCCTTGGGGTGGCGCAGCAGCTTGCGCCAGCCATGCCCGGTCACGTTGACTGCGTAATGGACGCGAACGCCAGCGGCGTGCAGGGCCTCGGTGACCGGGGAGTACAGCGGTGTCGGGGCCAGCAGTGCATCGCCGTAGGTCTGCGCGGGCCGGCCTCCGGCGGCGGGCAACCGCGTCAGGTAACCCTCGGGCAGGCGCTCGGCGATGCGGCGCGCCAGGCTCAGCCCGTTGGCGTGGATGCCGCTGGCGGCCAGCAGCACGATGGCGTCGCCAGCGCCGAGGCGTTCGCCGAGCGTCAGACGGGACTTGGGTTGCACGATGCCCACGCAGGAGGCGGCCAGGTCGATGCGTCCGGCCTCGACGATGCCCGCCAGTGCCGGCGTCTCGCCACCGCCCCAGGCCACGCCGCAGGTCTCGCAGGCACGTTGCCAGCCCCGCACCAATGCCTGGGCGCGGTCCGCGTCGTGGAACCACTCGCTGCCGCCGGCGGCCCAGTACGCCTGTACCACCAGCGGCGTCGCGCCGACGGTGATGAGGTCGTTGACCGCCATCGCGATCGTGTCCTGGGCGATGTCGTCGTAGCGGGTGATGCCGGTCAGGCGTGCCATCTCGTCGGCCACCAGGGCCTTGGAGCCGAGGCACTCGACGATGCTGGCCAGGCAGAAGGGGCCCAGGTCGATGACGTAGGCCGACTCCCCGCGCGAGCCGTTCACCTCGTGCATGCCGTGGCGCTGCAACTGGGTCGCGGTCGCGGCGGCCGCCCGTTGCGCGGCGATCTTCAGCGGGTCGATCACACCGTAGTCGACGCCCGCCTGCTCGTACGTCATCGGAGTGGCGGCCGAGGGGGATGCCGAGCCTGCCTGCGCCACCCGCGGCGCCCCGTCACCGATCGCCTTTTCGCTCATGGGCGGGATTATGGGCGCCCATAGAATGGGTCGATGATGCATCAGGTCCTGGCGCGCAAGCACCGCCCGCGTGGCTTCGACGGGCTCGTGGGCCAGGAGCACGTGGTGACGGCGCTGCGCAACGCGCTGACCCAGGGTCGGCTGCACCATGCCTACCTGTTCACCGGGACGCGCGGGGTAGGCAAGACGACGGTCTCGCGCATCCTGGCGAAGTGCCTGAACTGCACCGGCCCCGACGGCCGGGGCGGGGTCACCGCCGAGCCTTGCGGGGTGTGCGATGCCTGCCGTGACATCGATGCCGGCCGCTTCGTCGACTACGTCGAGCTCGACGCCGCCTCGAACCGCGGTGTCGAGGAGATGGCGCAACTGCTCGACCAGTCGGTCTACAAGCCGGTCATCGGGCGCTTCAAGGTCTACATGATCGACGAAGTGCACATGCTCACGACGCACGCGTTCAACGCGATGCTCAAGACGCTCGAGGAGCCGCCCGACTACCTCAAGTTCGTGCTCGCCACGACCGATCCGCAGAAGGTCCCGCCGACCGTGCTGTCGAGATGCCTCCAGTTCAACCTGCGGCCGCTGCCGGCGGCCACGGTGCATGGGCATCTTGCGACGATCCTGTCGGCCGAGTCGGTGCAGGCCGACGAGGCCGCGCTGCGGCTGATCGCACGTGCGGCACGGGGCTCCATGCGCGATGCGCTGTCGTTGACCGACCAGGCGATTGCCTTCGGCGCAGGCGGCGTGCGCGAGGACCCGGTCCGGGCGATGCTCGGCGCGGTCGATCAGGGGCATGCGATCCGCCTGGTCGAGGCGCTCGTCGACGGCGATGGCGCCGCCTTGGTCGAAGCGGTCGACGACCTTCGAGCGGCCGGGCTTTCGGCCCAGGGCACGCTCGACAGCCTCGCCGTCCTGGCCCAGTTCATGGCCGTCGCCCAGGTCGCTCCCGGAGCCTTGCCGGCTGACGACCCCGACGCCGCGGCCGCCCGCGACCTCGCCGATCGACTGCCCGCCGACGAGACCCAGCTGCTGTACAGCCTCGCGCTCCAGGGCCGACAGGAACTCCCGCTGGCACCCGACGAGCACAGTGGCCTCCTGATGCTGCTGCTGAGGGCGCTGGCGTTTCGCCCTCCAGGAGGGCCTGCGCGAACGGCAGGCGAGGGTTCCGGCACGAGGGCGGCGCGGCCCCAGGCAGTCGCCGCCTCGGCGCTGGCCCAGGCAGACGAGACCGCCCCGCCCAGGCCTGCTCCGCCCGAGGCCGTCCTGCTCGAGGCGGCGTCGGGCCTGCCCGGTGTGCCGCCGTCGCGCGCGGTCAGGTCCGACCCGGCGCGATCGACCGAGACGCCGAACGTGCCGCCGGTCGCATCGGCCGGCCCGATCGTCGTGGGCGCCCCGGTCGGTCGCGCGCTCGACGACTGGTGGGACGAGATCGTGCGGGCCCTGGCGTCGCGTGGCGCCGTGCAGGCCCTGGCCCGCGAGCTGGCGATGCAGTCGCAATGCGTGGCCGAGCACATCGAGGGTCGCGGTCGCCGCCTCGTCCTGCGCGTCGAGCGCGACAGCCTGCGCCAGCCGGGGCAGATCGAGCGCCTTCGGACGGCGCTGGCCGCCCACCTCGGCGAGACCATCACGATCGATGCCGAGCCGGGCCCTGTCGACGACACCCCGGCGCTGCGCGAGGCGCGCCGTGTCGAGCAGCGCCAGCAGGAGGCAGAGGCCTTGATCCACAACGACCCGGTCGTGCGAGCCGTGCTCGCCGAGTTCAAGTCGGCGCGTATCGTGCCCGGCTCGATCAGGCCGATCCAGAACTGACTGACCCTCGATCCAGGAGCGATCCCGATGATGAAGAGCCAACTGGCCGGGCTGATGAAGCAGGCCCAGGCGATGCAGGACAACCTGAAGAAGGCCCAGGACGAGCTGGCCCAGCTCGAGGTCACGGGCGAATCGGGCGCCGGCCTCGTCAAGGTCACCATGACCTGCAAGCACGATGTCAAGCGCGTTGCCATCGATCCATCCTTGCTGGCCGACGACAAGGACATGCTCGAGGACCTCGTGGCCGCCGCGTTCAACGACGGGGTTCGCAAGGCCGAGGCGGTCTCCCAGGAGAAGATGTCGCGGCTGACGGCCGGCATGCCGTTGCCGCCGGGCATGAAGTTCCCGTTCTGACGCGCCGGCGTTCGGGCTGTCCGGCGTGGCTGCCTCGTCACTCGACGACCTGGTCGAGGCGTTGCGTCGCCTGCCCGGTGTCGGCGTGAAGTCGGCGCAGCGCATGGCGTTCCACCTGCTGCAGCACGACCGTGATGCGGCGCTGCGCCTGGCCCGCGCGCTCGACGCCGCGGTGGCGCGGGTTCATCACTGCGAGCGCTGCCACACCTTCACCGAGGCGCCGGTGTGCCCGACCTGCCTCGATCCCGATCGCGACGCGCGTCAGCTCTGTGTGGTCGAGAGCCCGGCCGACCAGGCCGCCATGGAACGCACCGGCAGCTATCGGGGCTACTACTTCGTGCTGATGGGGCGGCTGAGCCCGCTCGACGGCGTGGGCGTGGCGGACATCGGGGCGCGACAGCTGCTCGAGCGCGCAACCGAGCCCGGGGTCGAGGAGGTCATCCTGGCCACCAGCTTCACGGCCGAAGGCGAGGCCACGGCGCACGCGCTCGGCGAGGCCTTGCGGGCACAGGGCCTCAAGGTCACGCGGCTCGCTCGCGGCGTGCCCGTCGGCAGCGAACTCGAGTACGTTGACCTCAGCACGATCGCCCATGCCCTGGCCGACCGTCACTGAGGTACGCGCCGACCATCCTCGTTTCGACTCTCAGGAGAGCCCCGCCCATGACCCTGGCCTACTGGTGCGTGCTGATTGCGGCGGTGCTGCCCATCGTGGCGGCCGGCATCGCGAAGGGCGGGACGTTCGGCAAGCGCCGCAGCGAAGGCGGTTATGACAACCACGACCCGCGGGCCTGGCTGGAGCGTCAGGAGGGGTATCGGCGCCGTGCAAACAACGCCCAGGCCAACAGCTTCGAGGCGCTGCCGTTCTTCATCGGCGCGGTGATCATCGCCCATCAGATGGGCGCGCCGCAGGGCCGCATCGACCTGCTTGCGGCGCTGTTCATCGCGTTGCGGGTCGCCTACCTGGCACTGTACGTCGCCGACAAGCCAGGGCCGCGCTCGCTGGCGTGGACCGCGGCGTTCGGCGTCAACGTGGCCTTGCTGTTCGCAGGCGCCTGGCGCTGAAGACCAACGCACGCGTCGCCGCTCAGCGGCGCTGGGAGGAACTCGTGCCGCTGCTCCGCGTCGCGGCCGGCGCCGGGCGCGTGGCCTTCGGACGGGCGTCGGCACGAGGCCGGCGAGCCTCCTGGCGGGCCTGAGGCCGTGCGGCGGCCCTGGTCGAGGACGGGCGCTTGCCCGCCCGCTGGGTCTTGCCCTGAACAGGTCGAGGCGGTGCGTACACCACGATCCGGGCGCCGGGCGCGAAGCGGGCGCGGGGCGTGAGGTCGTTCCAGGCCGCGACCTGCTCGGCGCTGACGCGGTAACGCCGCGCGATCGACGCCACGGAGTCGTTGCGCCCGGCGCGCAGCACGAGCCGCCGCCGCACCGACGGATCGGGCGCGAGGTTGAGCATGCCGTGCTCGGCCAGGTGCTCCGAGACGTCGTCGTCGTGGGTGGGCGCCCGTGCCACCAGCAGGGCCGAGCCGGCGCGCACGAGCATGCTCGGCGGAATGCGGTTGAGCTCGCGCAGGGCGGCCTCGCTCATCCCGACCCGCTGCGCAGCGGCGGCCGGCGACATCGTGGCCGGCGCGACCCACGCCGTCCAGGACGCGAGTGGCCCCTGGTGTCGTGCCAGGCCGATCACGAACCGCTCGGCGTTGTCGTGCGGCAGCAGGACCGTGGGCGTGCCGGCCGCGAGGATCACCGGCTTGTTCATCTGGGGATTGAGCGCCTTGAAGTCCTCCACCCGCAGCCCGGCCAGCTCGGCTGCCAGTTCGACGTCGATGTCGCGCTGGATCGGCACCGACGTGAAGTACGGAAGGTCGGCGAGCGGTTCCAGCGCGACGCCGAAGGCCTCGGGTCGGGCGACGATGTTCTCGATGGCCTGCAGCTTGGGCACGTAGTCGCGCGTCTCACGCGGCATGCGCAGGCTGCGGTAGTCGGTCGGGCGACCGGCGGCGCGATTGCGCGCGATCGCCCTCGACACGTTGCCCTCGCCCCAGTTGTACGCCGCCAGCGCGAGGTGCCAGTCGCCGAACATGCCGTGCAGCTTCTGCAGGTAGTCGAGCGCCGCGCGGGTCGAGGCCGTCACGTCCCGGCGGTCGTCGCGGAACAGGTTCTGCGTCAGTTCGAAGTGCCGACCCGTCGCCGGCATGAACTGCCAGATGCCGGAGGCCTTGGCCGAGGACAGGGCCTGCGGGTTGAACGCGCTCTCGATGAAGGGCAGCAGCGCCAGTTCCATCGGCAGCCCGCGGCGCTCGACTTCCTCGACGATATAGAAGAGGTAGCGCCCGGCGCGCTCGGTCATGCGGCGCATGTACTCGGGCTGGCCGCTGTAGTAGCGCTCGCGCCGGTCGACCAGCGGGTCGTCCAGGTCCGGAATGGCGAAGCCTGCCCGCACGCGCTGCCAGAGGTCGCCGTGCGGCGCGCCGACGATGGACCTCACCAGGTCATCGAGCGACGTCGCCACCGTGGGTTCGGGTGGGTCGGTCGGTGTGGGCTGCGTCGGCACGGCCTCCGGTTGCGCGGGTGCCTGCGGCGCGGCGGGCTCGCTCACCGTCGTGGTGGCATCGCCGAATGCAGGCGACGGCGGTGCGGCCGTCGTCGCAGCAACGCGGTCGATGGGCGGTGGCTCGGGAGAGGAGGGGGCAGCGACCTTCACCGGCGGGCCGGGCGTGTCGCCCGGCTCGGCGAGCGTGGCGCAACCACCGAGCCACAGCAGGACGCTCAAGGTGAGCCCGAGGGTCCATAGGCCTGGGCGTCGGGCCTCGAAAGCGCCGGGACGCGCGGGTGGCGGCGAGGGAGCACTCATCGGAACTCGTTCTTCCATTCGCGCAAGACCCGAAAGACCTCGACGGCTTCGGTCGCGGTGGGATCGCGGTCACGTGCACGGGCCGCGACCGCTGGCTCGTGGCAGCGCAGGAATGGGTTCACTGCGCGCTCGAGGTCGATGCGGCTCGGCAGGGTTGGCAGGCCTGTCGCCCGCCGCGCACGGCAATCGGTGTCGTAGTCCAGCAGCTCAGGATTGCGGGGCTCAACCGCCAACGCGAAGCGCAGGTTCGAGAGCGTGTACTCGTGCGCGCAGCACACCGCGGTCTCGCCCGGCAGGTCGGCCAGGCGCGCCAGCGAGCGATGCATCTGTGCGGGCGTGCCTTCGAACAGGCGCCCGCACCCGCCCGAAAAGAGTGTGTCCCCGCAGAACAGCACCGGCCGTCCGAATGGTGACATCCCGGAGCCGCCGACGCACTCGTGGAAGTAGGCGACGTGTCCGGCGGTGTGTCCCGGGACCTCGATGACCTCGAAGCGGGCGCCGAGGACGTCGACGTGGTCGCCCTCGCGCACGGGTTCGAACGGCTGCGGGATGACTTCGCGCGCCGGTCCGACGACACGACCATGCAGGCGCGGCCGAAGCGCGTCGATGCCGCCGACGTGATCCCCGTGATGGTGCGTCACTAGAATGCCGGCGAGGTCCAGACCCATCGAATCGAGCGCTTGCTGCACCGGGGCCGCTTCGCCCGGATCGACCACCCAGGCCGCTTGGCCGTCGTGAACCATCCAGATGTAGTTGTCGGCGAAGGCGGGCAGGGCGATCAGTTCCATGTCGCAGCACGAAATTATAGGTTTGGGGTCGTGGCTGCAGTCCCCGGCCGGCCATTACCTCCTGGATTGGGAGCAGTCCCGGATGGACGAGGTGGTGGCCGACATCTTCGGCTTCCACGCCCTCCAGGTCGGGCTGCCCGAGCTCGATGCGTTGCGCGCGAACCGGATGCCGCATCGCTGGGTCTCGGCCGGCTCTTTCGACGGTCCCGACCATCCCGGCGCCCCGCCGGGTGCCAGCGCGATCGGCCTGCACTGCGACCCGGAGGCGTTGCCCTTCGATGCGAAGAGCCTCGACCTCGTCGTGCTGCCTCACACGCTGGAACTGGCGGCTGACCCGTACCACGCCTTGAACGAGGTCGATCGCGTGCTGCGTCCCGAAGGCCGCGTGGTCATCCTCGGATTCAACCCGGCGAGTCTTTGGGCAGTGCGCCAGCACGCGGGCCGGCTGGTTCGCAGTGCGGGTATCCATCGCCATCGTCCCCCGTTCCTGCCGGCCGACGGCGAGTTCCTGAGCGTGCGGCGCCTGCGCGACTGGCTCAGGTTGCTGAGCTTCGAGGTCGAGAGCGGCCGCTACGGCTGCTACCGGCCGGCGGTGCAATCGCCCCTGTGGCTCGAGCGCTGCGCCTGGATGGACCCGTGGGGCGACCGCTGGTGGCCGGTGTTCGGTGCTGCGTACTACCTCGTGGCAGTCAAGCGCGTGCGCGGCATGCGCCTCGTCGGCCTGGCGCGCAACCAGCGGCGCCGAGGCGCGGGGGCGACGGCGCCGGCCGTGGCCACGCCGTCTCGTCACCATCGACGTTCTTCTGCTCCCCCAACGCCATGACCGAAGACGCATCGGGCCGCGACGCGCCCAGGATCCCGCGACCCCATGTCATCGTCTACACGGACGGTGCGTGCAAGGGCAATCCCGGCCCAGGGGGCTGGGGCGCCCTGCTTCGATCCGGCGCGAACGAGAAGGAACTGTTCGGCGGCGAGCGCCAGACAACCAACAACCGCATGGAGTTGACCGCCGTCATAGAAGCCCTGGCGTCGCTCAAGCGCACGTGCGACGTGACCTTGCACACCGACAGCGAGTACGTGCGAAAGGGAATCACCGAATGGATCCACGCCTGGAAGCAGCGCGGCTGGAAGACCGCTGAAGGGGCATGCCGGCGATCCCGGCAACGAGCGAGCCGACGCGCTGGCCAACCGCGGGTGCGAGCAGGGGCGTTGAGGCGCCGGGCGCGCCGGCTTGCTGCGTCTGTGGCGGCGCCGTGCGCGCAGGCCGTTCACCTTCGCGACTCAACCCCCGATGTAGTGCATCTCGATGCGGCGCCCGCCCTGAACAGGAGGTGACGGCTGCGGTTGCCCGCGCCGTTCGGAGTATCGGTCGTCCCGCTGCTGCCAGATGTGCCCGATGGCCGAGGCGATCGCGTCATCGCTCGCGCCGCCTCGCAGCAGCGCACGCAGGTCGTACCCACGCGAAGCGAACAGGCACAGGTAGAGCTTGCCTTCGGTCGACAGCCGAGCGCGGCTGCAGTCGCGGCAGAAGGCCTGGGTCACGCTGCTGATGAACCCGACCTCCCCGCGGCCGTCGACATACCGCCAGCGTTCGGCCGTCTCGCCCGGCGCCGCCGGGTCGAGGGGCTCGAGCGGGAACTCGGCCTGCAGTCGACGGCGCACTTCGGCCGAGGGCAGCACCTCGTCCATGCGCCAGGCATTGGTGGCCCCGACATCCATGTACTCGATGAACCGCAGCACGATGGGCGTGCCGCGGAAGTGCCTCGCCATCGGCAGGATCTCGTGATCGTTGGTGCCGCGCTTGACGACCATGTTGACCTTGATCGGCCCCAGTCCGGCCTCCATGGCCGCATCCAGGCCGCGCAGCACCTCGGACACGGGGAAGTCGACGTCGTTCATGCGCCGGAACACCGCATCGTCGAGGCCGTCGAGGCTGACCGTCACGCGTTTGAGGCCGGCGGCCTTCAGCGCGGCGGCCTTGCGGGCCAGCAGCGAGGCGTTGGTGGTCAGCGTCAGGTCGAGTGGCTCGCCATGGTCCGTGCGCAGGCCCGCGAGCATCTCGATGAGCACCTCGAGGTTCTTGCGCAGCAGCGGCTCCCCGCCGGTCAGGCGGATCTTGCGCACGCCGTGGGCCACGAACAGGCGCGCTACGCGCGTGATCTCTTCGAAGCTGAGGAGCGACGCATGGGGCAGGAAGGTGTACGACTTGTCGAACACCTCCTTGGGCATGCAGTAGCTGCAGCGGAAGTTGCAGCGGTCGGTGACCGAGATCCGAAGGTCGTGCAGGGGGCGCCCGAGGCGGTCCGCGACGAGTCCGTCGGCGACGACGGGCCTCGCGGGCACGAGGGGCACGATCGAGGCGTAGCGGTGATCGGCAAGGGGAATGACGCGCTCGGTCATGCGCCGATTCTGCCGTCGCGGCGCGCGGGTGGCCGTCGGTGGCTGCCCCGGGTGGGCGCGTTCAGGGCAGCCAGGTTGCGTGCGGACCGACGGCCGGCGCGCTGCCGCCAGCCGGATCGGCGACCTGCAATGCCCCGGAAGGCCCGCGCAAAGCTGCTGCAGTCACCGTGGTGGCGTGCGGCGGCCGCGCCGAAGGCGGCGAGGCGGTCGCGTCGGCGACACGCCGAGCCCCGGTGAAGCGCTTCGACCAGTAAGCCCCGCGCATGTTCTCGACCCGCACCTGGGCGCCGGTCCGCGGAGCATGGATGAAGCGGCCATCGCCCACGTAGATGCCCACGTGGGAGAACGTCCGTCGCAGCGTGTTGAAGAACACCAGGTCGCCGGGCTGCAGTTCCTGCCGCGGCACCTTGACCAGCCCGGCCGCGCTTGCCTGGTCGTCGACGCGGCGCGGCAGGACCAGCCCGAAGCTCAGCTCGAACAGGTGGCGTGTGAAGCCGCTGCAGTCGAAGCCGGTCGCCGCGTCGTTGCCGCCGAGCTTGTAGGGCACGCCGAGGAAGTTCATCGCGCTCACCACGAGTTCCGACGCGCGGTCGCGGACCTGGCGGGCGAGTGTCGGCTCGGCAGCGGTCGCCGGCACGGGATCCACAGTCCGGTCCTCGCGTGGGTCGCGTTGGGTCGGGGCAGTGCGGGGCGCGGCGGGGTCGGCCGGCCACAGTCCGCGCTCCATCAGCAGGCGCGCCATGGGATCCCCGCCGCCAGGATCGGGATCCGGCAGCGGCGTGGCGTGGGCCGAGGCGGTGATCAGCGACCAGGCCGCAAGCAACGCAAGGACGAGCGGCACCCGGCATGCCCGCGGGGCACGCCCTGGCCTCGGCTCGCAGGGGCGGCTCATGCCGCGAGAATAGGTGACATCTTCACGCGGCGTCAATCCGGTTGAGGCGAGAAAACCGTTTCTTTTCAACCTCTTGCGTGCCGTTCCTCAAGTTTGACTGGAGACATCATGTTCAAGGCGTTGATGCTGGAGAAGGGCGAGGCCGGTTTTTCCGCTACGGTGCAGGACGTTGATCCCGCTCGCCTGCCAGAGGGGGACGTCCACGCCGCCGTCGAGTACTCGACGCTCAACTACAAGGACGGCCTGGCCATCTGCAACCGCGGGCCGGTCGTGCGGTCCTGGCCCATGGTGGCCGGCATCGACGGGGCCGGCACGGTGCTGACGAGCAGCCACCCCGCCTGGAAGCCGGGCGATCGTTACATCCACAACGGCTGGGGCCATGGTGAAACGCGCTGGGGTCTGCTGGCCCAGCGGGCGAGCCTGCAAGGCGACCGGTTGGTGCGGCTGCCCGCAGCGTTCACGCCGCGCCAGGCGATGGCGATCGGCACGGCGGGTTACACCGCCATGCTCTGCGTGATGGCGCTGGAGCGCCACGGCGTGAAGCCCGGGGACGGCGACGTCCTGGTCACCGGCGCGACCGGCGGGGTGGGCAGCGTCGCGGTCGCCGTGCTCGCACACCTCGGATACCGGGTGATCGCCGCCACCGGCAAGCTCGCCGAGGGCGACTACCTCCGGCGCCTCGGCGCCGCCGACCTGATCGACCGCGCCGAACTTGCGGCCCCGGGAAAGCCACTCCAGAAGGAGCGCTGGGCGGCCGTCGTCGACGCGGTGGGCAGCCACACGCTGGCGAATGCACTGGCGCAGACGCGTTACGGCGGCGTCGTGGCGGCCTGCGGGCTGGCCCAGGGTGGGGACCTGCCCGCCACCGTCATGCCCTTCATCCTGCGGGCCGTCACGCTGGCGGGCGTCGACAGCGTGATGGCCCCGCTGCCGCTGCGCCAGCAGGCCTGGGAGCGCCTCGCACGGGACCTGGATCCCGCCAAGCTCGAGGCGATGGTCGAGGAGATCGACCTCGCCGGTGCGGCCGCCGCCGCCGAGCGCTTGATGCAGGGCAAGGTCCGCGGCCGGCTCGTCGTCAGACTCACGTGAGGGCCAGCGAGCAGACTCGTCGCCCGGGCCGTTGAGGCCCGCCCCGCGGTTCGCCCGCGGGGCCGCCGTGTCCCGTCGTCCGCGTGGCGCCGGGGCGTGAACGAATTCCAGGAGACAGGTCCATGGCGTCGATCCGTTACGCAGACTTCCACCGCCGCTCGCTCGAGGATCGCGACGGCTTCTGGCGCGAGCAGGCGGCGCTGATCGACTGGCACCAGCCGTTCTCCCAGGTCTGTGATTACGCCAACCCGCCGTTCGCCCGGTGGTTCGTGGGGGGGCAGACCAACCTCTGCCACAACGCGGTCGACCGGCATCTCGCGGATCGCCCCGACCAGAACGCCCTGATCTGGGTCTCGACCGAGGTCGACAAGGAAACGGTCTACACCTATCGCCAGCTGCACGCCGAGGTGCAGCGCATGGCGGCCAGCCTGCTCGCGCTCGGCGTGCGCAAGGGCGACCGCGTGCTGGTCTACATGCCGATGATCCCGGAAGCGGCGTTCGCGATGCTGGCCTGCGCGCGCATCGGGGCCATCCACTCGGTCGTCTTCGGCGGGTTCGCCAGCGTGAGCCTGGCCAGCCGCATCGACGATGCAGAGCCGACGGTCGTCGTGAGCGCCGATGCGGGCAGCCGCGGCGGCAAGGTCGTGCCCTACAAGCCGCTGCTCGACGAGGCGATCCGCCTGGCCCGGCACAAGCCGTCCAACGTGCTGATGGTCGACCGCGGCCTGTCGGCGTATGACCGCGTCGAGGGCCGCGACGCCGATTACGCGGCGCTGCGCGAGCAGTACCTGGATGCCGTCGTGCCGTGCACCTGGGTCGACGCCACCCACCCGAGCTACACGCTGTACACCAGCGGCACGACCGGCAAGCCCAAGGGCGTGCAGCGCGACACCGGCGGCTACGCGGTCGCGCTCGCCGCCAGCATGAAGCTGATCTACGACGGCCGGCCGGGCGAGACCTACTTCTCGACCAGCGACATCGGCTGGGTGGTGGGCCACAGCTACATCATCTATGGCCCGTTGCTCGCCGGCATGGCCACCATCATGTACGAGGGTCTGCCGGTGCGCCCCGACGCGGGCATCTGGTGGAAGCTCGTCGAGCAGTACAAGGTGACGGTGATGTTCAGCGCGCCCACCGCGGTGCGCGTGCTCAAGAAGCAGGACCCGGCGTACCTGTCCAAGTACGACCTGTCCAGCCTGCGAGCGCTGTTCCTCGCCGGTGAGCCCCTCGACGAGCCCACCGCCAAGTGGATCGCGGAGTCGCTGGGCAAGCCGATCATCGACAACTACTGGCAGACCGAGACCGGCTGGCCGATCCTCACCATCTGCAATGGCGTCGAGAAGGCCCCGAGCAAGTTCGGTTCGCCCGGCAAGGCGGTGTACGGCTACGACGTCAAGCTGCTCGACGAGCAGACCGGCGAGGAGCTGAAGGGCCCGAACCAGAAGGGCGTGGTGGCCATCGAGGGCCCGCTGCCCCCGGGCTGCATGCAGACGGTCTGGCGCGACGACAAGCGCTTCGTCAACACCTACTGGTCGAGCATCCCGTCCAAGCTGGTGTACAGCACCTTCGACTGGGGCATCCGCGACGAGGATGGCTACTTCTTCATCCTCGGCCGCACCGACGACGTCATCAACGTGGCCGGCCACCGCCTGGGCACGCGCGAGATCGAGGAGAGCATCGCCAGCCACCCGAATGTCGCCGAGGTCGCCGTGGTGGGCGTGGCCGACCAGCTCAAGGGCCAGGTCGCGATGGCCTTCGCGGTGCTCAAGGACCCCTCGAAGGTCACGACCCCGGAGGCCACGCTCAAGCTCGAGGGCGAGATCATGAAGGTCGTCGACGAGCAGCTCGGGGCCGTGGCGCGCCCGGCGCGGGTGCGCTTCGTCAACCTGCTGCCGAAGACCCGTTCGGGCAAGCTCCTGCGTCGTGCGATCCAGGCGGTGTGCGAGGGGCGCGACCCGGGAGACCTCACCACCATCGAGGACCCGTCCGCGCTGCAGACGATCAAGGAACTCGTCGCTGCCCCGCGCTGACCGTGGGCGCCATCGGGCCGGCGGTCCATCCGGCCGTCGGGCCCGTGGTACGTACAGGGCGGGCGGGGCCGGTCAGGGCTTGCGGTCGAGTTCCATCCGGTCGTTTTCCCGCCGCATCTGGAAGCGGACGAGGAAACTGTTGCCCAGCAGCACGTGATCCATCGCGGTCGGGATCACGACGGCCTCGACCGAGCGCACGAGCACGTCGCCGACCCGGATCGAGTCGAGGATGACCCGGTGGGCCGGGACGTCGCCGTTGGCCGTGCGAACGACGCCCCGCGGCGCGTCCCGAAAGTTCAGGCCGATCCTCTCGGCGTCGGACTGGCTCATCGAGACCATCGTGGCGCCGGTGTCCACCATGAAGCGCGCGAAGCGGCCGTTGACCGTGCCGTCGGACCAGAAGTGGCCACCACGGTCAGCGGTGAGCACGATGCGCCGGCCGGTCCCCGGCGTGGGCTCGCCGCTCAGATTCACCGGGGCCGCGCCAATGCGCAGCGCGACGCGCCGGCCATCAACGGCCACCTCGGCCTGGTCGCCGCGCACCGACAGCAACCGCACGCCGTCGACGGTATCGCCGGTGGACACCGTGCGGGGCACCCCGTTGATGACCAGCAATGCCTTCGTCCCAAGGCTGCCGCTGAGCGCGACCCGCGTGCCGTCGCCGGCCGGTTGTGCGTGAACCGGCGGAGCGACGCCCAGGGACAGCGCGAGGGACGCGGTCACGGTCAGGGCCTTGAGCATGGCGGACAGGCGACGGCGGCGGGGCTCGGTCATCGGGACAGGTTCAAGACGAGGTCGGAGCGGCCATCCGTAGGAGGAGGCTGGACGTCCCGGCGTGACGCACCGGTGGTCAGTCGCGGAAGTTGGTGAAACCCAGCGGCGCATCGGCGATCTCCTTGCGGATCAGCGCGATGGCCGCCTGCAGGTCGTCCCGCTTGGCGCCAGTGACGCGCACCACGTCGCCCTGGATCGACGCCTGCACCTTCAGTTTGCTCTGCTTCACGACGCCCTGGATCTTCTTGCCCGTGTCGCTGTCCACGCCTTCCCGGATCTTGAGCACCTGCTTGACCTTGTCGCCGCCGATCTTCTCGATCTTGGCGCTGCGGTCGACGAAGCGGATGTCGACGCTGCGCTTGGTGAGCTTGGCGGTCAGGATGTCGAGGACCTGCCCGATCTGGAAGTCGGTGTCACCGTAGACGGTGACCTCCTTGTCCTTGAGCTCGACCCGGGCCGACGTTCCCTTGAAGTCGAAGCGGGTGCCGACCTCCTTGGACGCCTGGTCGACGGCGTTGCGGATCTCGACGAGATTCGGTTCGAGGACGGTGTCGAAGCTGGGCATGATGCATGGCCGGGTCGCGGGCGACCGGCCCTTCCTCCAAGCAGCCGAAAATTCTGCCATGCCCCCCCTGCGCCTCGAACACGGCGTGAGCCTCAAGCCGTACAACACCTTCGGCCTGCCGGCGGTCGCACACACGCTCGTGCGCGTGACCAGCGACGCCGACGTGCGCCGGATGGTCGACCACCCGGAGCTCGGCCGGTCCGCGAAGTTCATCCTGGGCGGCGGCAGCAACATCATCCTGACGCGCGACATGCCGCAGGTCGTCGTGAAGGTCGAGGTGCCGGGGTGCCGATTGGTGCGCGAGACCGAAGACGCCTGGGTCGTCGAGGCCGGCGCCGGCGAGCCGTGGCACGGGTTTGTCGACTGGACGCTCCGGCAGGGCTGGCCGGGCCTGGAGAACCTGGCGCTGATACCCGGCACGGTCGGGGCCGCGCCCGTGCAGAACATCGGGGCCTACGGTGTCGAGTTCAAGGATCGCTTCGAGTCGCTCGACGCGGTCGACCTCGTCACCGGGCGGTCGGTGACCCTCGGGGCGTCGATCTGCGCGTTCGGGTACCGCGACAGCGTGTTCAAGCACGCGCTGGCCGGGCGAAGCGTGATCACGCGCGTGCGCTTCCGCCTCCCGCGGCCGTGGCAGCCGGTGCTCGGGTACCTGGAACTCGAGCGCAAGCGGGCGGAGTCCGGGATCACGGACCCGACGCCGCGGCAGGTGTTCGACTGGGTGTGCGACATCCGCCGTTCGAAACTGCCGGATCCGGGTCAGGTCGGCAACGCCGGCAGCTTCTTCAAGAACCCGGTGGTCAGCGCCGAGCAGTGCCGCGACATCATCGGCCGCGATCCGGGCATCGTGCATTACCCGCTGCCCGACGGCACGGTCAAGCTGGCGGCGGGCTGGATGATCGACGCCTGCGGCTGGAAGGGGAAGTCGATCGGTCAGGCGGGCGTGTACGAGAAGCAGGCCTTGGTGCTGGTGAATCGA
The DNA here is from genome assembly GCA_025458335.1 of Ideonella sp. Classification (GTDB taxonomy): domain Bacteria; phylum Pseudomonadota; class Gammaproteobacteria; order Burkholderiales; family Burkholderiaceae_C; genus JAIYCR01. Next base: position 5,798 of record JALOSQ010000005.1, on the reverse strand, counting down.
GGCGGCGCCATCGGCAGCGAGGTGATGACCCTGGCGCAGGCCATTCAGGAGAGCGTATACGGGCGATTCGGCATCCGGCTCGAAACGGAGCCGGTCGTGGTGTGACGTCGTGCTGACGGAGGAGTACCCAAGTAGACGGCAGGGTCACAAGTGAACTAAGCGGTATCTTTCGAGTACCGTGCGGTCTGCATCTTGGGCCATGCGCCCGGGTGCAGCCCGCGTCCGGCCGCCCTGGCAGCCGGGTACCGAACCAGTTCACCGACGGGGAGACCCTCCGATGAAGCGACTTCTCCGGCTGTTCGCCGCCAGTGTGGCCGGCGCTGCCTTCCTGGCGGCCTGCGGCGGCGGCGGCGGCGACACCAGCGCGCCCGCCGACCTGGCGGACACCGCTCGCTCCGTGGCCAATGCGCAGACGATGGTCCAGGCCCTCGACAGCGCCGGCATGACCGGCCTGATGCGCAGCGCGCCCGCCCTGACCCTGCTGGCGCCCACCGACGAGGCCCTGGCGCCCTACGCCGACGACCTGGCCGAGCTGCGCCGGCCCGAGAACCGCGAGGCGCTGGAGGACTTCCTCAAGTCGCACGTGCTCGACGCCGCCGTGCTCGCCGAGGGCCTGCAGGCCGCGGCCGCTGAGCAGGCGACCGCCGCGGCGGCCGGCCGTGCGCAGGCGCTGTCGGCCCCGCGTTCGTTCGTGGTGCGAAACCTCAACGGCGAAGAACTGTCCGTGAGTGTGGAGGGAGGCAAGCTGTTCATCGAAGGCGTCGAGGTCGGCCGCGCCGATATCAAGGCTGCCAATGGCGTGCTCCACCAGCTCAAGGCGCCGCTGGTGCGCCCGAATGTGTTCTCGGTGATCAAGCGACTGCCCGAAACCTCGATCCTGGAGGCCGCGGTGAAGGCGGCAGGCCTCGAGGCGACGCTGCGCGGCACCGGCACCTTCACGGTGTTCGCGCCGACCGACAAGGCCTTTGCCGCGCTGCTCGCCGAGCTCAACCTGACGGCCGAGCAACTGCTGGCCAACAAGCCGCTGCTCACGCAGGTGCTGACCTACCACGTGCTGGCCACGCGCCAGCGGGCACGCGACCTGGACGATGGCGAGACCCTGGTGACCGTCGAGGGGCAGGCGCTGACCGTCGACGTGGCCGGCACGCCGCGCAAACCGGCGGTGACGCTCACGGATGCCCGCGGCCGCAGCGCGTCGGTCGTCCAGGCCGACCTGCGCGCCCGCAACGGCGTGGTGCACCTGATCGACCGCGTCGTGCTGCCGTCCGACCGCTCGATCGTGCAGATCGCGCAGTCGCTGCCGCAGTTCAGCCTGCTCGTCGAAGCGGTAGTGGCGGCCGGCCTGGCCGAGACGCTGTCGGGCACCGGCCCGTTCACGGTGTTCGCCCCGACCAACGACGCCTTCGTGGCCCTGCTGGGTGAACTCGGGGTGACCAAGGAGGCGCTGTTCGGCAACCGCGCGCTGCTCGCCGCGGTGTTGACGTACCACGTGCTGGGCAACCAGCGCACGCTCGCCGCCGACCTGCGCGACGACGCGACCGCGACGACCGTGCAGGGCCAGGCGATCCGCTTCGACCTCGACGGTGGCGCAAAGATCGTCGACGCCCGCGGCCGCACGTCGAACATCGTCGCGACCAACGTGCAGGGCGCCAATGGCGTGGTGCACGTGATCGACAAGGTCCTGCTGCCGCAGGCGCCGGAGTTCCGCAACCTGGTCGAGATCGCCCGCTCGCTGCCGCAGTTCAGCCTGCTGGTCGAGGCGGTCGAGACGGCCGGCCTGGGTGCGACGCTGTCGGGCCCCGGCCCGCTCACCGTGTTCGCGCCGACCAACGACGCCTTCGTGGCCCTGCTGGGTGAACTGGGCGTGACCAAGGAGGCGCTGTTCGCCAACCGGCCGCTTCTCACCGCGGTGCTCACCTACCACGTGCTGGGCCAGCGCGTGCTCGCGGGCGACCTCCGCGATGAGCTGTCGGTGCCCACGGTTCAGGGCCAGTCGATCGCGATCGACCTCGACGGCGGGGCGAAGATCCGCGACGCCCGCGGCCGCGTCGCCAACATCGTCGCCACGGACGTGCTCGCGACCAACGGTGTGATCCACGTGATCGACCGCGTGATCCTGCCGCGTCCCGAGACGCCGCCCCCGCCGCCGCCAGCGCCGGTGGTCGTGCCGGACCTCGTGCAGCTGGCCCAGTCGCTGCCGCAGTTCAGCATCCTGGTCGAGGCGGTCGTGGCGGCCAATCTGGTCGACACGCTCAAGGCGGCCGGTCCGTTCACCGTGTTCGCGCCGACCAACGCGGCGTTCGCGGCGCTGCTGACCGAGCTGGGCATCAGCAAGGATGCGCTGCTGGCCAACACCCCGCTGCTCACCGCTGTGCTGCGCTATCACGTGCTGTCGGGCCAGGTGCTCGCAGGCGACCTGCGCGACGAGCTGGCGGTGGCGACGGTCAACGGCCAGCCGGTGGTGGTCGACCTGACCGGCGGCCCCAAGCTGCGCGACGCGCGCGGCCGTGTGGCCAACATCACGGCAACCGATGCGCTGGCGTCCAACGGCGTGGTGCACACGATCGACCGGGTGATCCTGCCGACGACCCGCAACCTGGTGCAGGTGGCGATGTCGCAGCCGCAGTTCAGCATCCTGGTGGCGGCGATCAACGCGGCCGGCCTCGCCGACACGCTGACCTCGGAGACCTTCACGGTGTTCGCGCCGACCAACGAGGCCTTCGCTGCGCTGCTGCACGAGCTGCACCTGACCCAGGCCCAGCTGCTCGCCGACCGGGCGCTGCTGACCCGGGTGCTGACCTACCACGTGGTGCGGGGGCAGGTGCTGTCCAGCGGCATCCCGTTCGGCCAGCCGGTCACGACCGTGCAGGGTGGGCGCTTCACGATCTCCGCGTCGCCGCTGCAGATCACCGACGCCCGCCACCGCACCTCGCGCATCGTCGCGACCGACGTGGCGGCCAGCAACGGCGTGATCCACGTGATCGACCGCGTGATCCTGCCGCCGCGCTGACCATCGCGGCATGAAGCCACGGCCCGGGTGCGCTCGTCGTGCCCGGGCCGTCGCGTTTGTGGGCTGGCCGCCGCGACGCGGCGCAGCGCCACGGGGCGCGGTGGACGCCGGGGTCAGCGCAAAGGCGCAGGCAGCGGCAGTCCGCGCGCCGCCAACTCGGCCCGGGCGCGGTCCGGGTAGTCGGTGATCAGCGCGTCGACGCCGAAGTCGAGGACGCGGCGGATGTGGACCGGCTCGTTGACCGTCCACGGCGCGACGCGCAGGCCCAGCGCCTGGGCTTCGCGCACGAGGTCGGCGGTGAGATCGCCGTGGAACGGCGACCAGATCGCGCCGCCGGCCGCCTTGACCATGCGCGGCACGCTGCCATGGTCGGCGAGGCGAAGGCCGGCGGTCCAGACCCCGTCGGTGACGCCCGGCCCCCAGTCCTGCTGCGACGTGAGGTAGGCGGTCGGGACTTCGGGTGCAAGGCGCTGGACGGCCTGCAGCGTGCGCCAGTCGAAGCTCTGGATCGTGACCCGGTCGAGCACCCCGTGCCGCCGCGCCACGTCGAGCACCAGCCTCGCGAAGGTCTCGGGCGCTGGCCCCTCGCCCGGGGCGACAGGCGACAGTTTGGTCTCGATGTTGAATCGGATGGCGTCGCCGCCGAGCGCGCGCACCTGCTCAAGGACCTGCTCGAGCGTCGGGATGCGCTGCCCGTCGGCGGGGCCTTGCCGGGGGAACGTGGCGGCGGTGCGGCTGCCGGGCCGGGCGCGTCCGACGTCCAGGTTGCGCAAGTCGGCCCAGTCCGACTGGAAGATGACCGGCCCCGGCGGCTCGAGCCAAGACCCCCCGGACGTGCGCGTATGGTCCGGGTTGACGCGCCGGTCATGGTGGACGATCACCACGCCGTCACGCGTGACGACCGTGTCGAACTCGAGTGTCGTCACGCCCAGACGCAAAGCGACCTCGAAGCCGGCCAGCGTGCTTTCCGGCGCGAGGCCGCGGGCACCTCGATGCCCCTGGAGGTCCACGGCACCGACGCCCAGCGACGCAAGGCCGAACAACACGACGATGGCGATGCGCCGGACGGGCCGTCTCCGGCGGCGGATGCGGGGCTCGAGGGCGTGGCAGACGGTCATGCCCGGATGTGACCACGCCGGACCCGGACCGTTCAATCCATTGAACGCTTCACCCGCCGCCGCGTGCCCCCCGGCTCGGACCGGTCCGTCGGCGGGCCGTGGCCGCAGCGCCTGCGCCGCCGGCCCGGCCCGCGGTGATCACTTTGCCTGGATGCGGGACAGGTAGTCGAGCAGCGCCACGATGCGGTTGCGCACGTACCACTCGGGCTGGGCCGCGGTGCCGGGTTGGGCCAAGGCCTCGGCACGGTAGCGCTGGCCCCACACTGGCATCTCGCGGGTGCCGTGCGGGCCGATGTCCGTCGCCGTGCGTCCGTCGATGATCTCCCAGACCAGCTGGTTCGGGAACGCGCCGCCATTGCGCTTGCTGAGCGTGGTGAGATCGCTGGGCGCCTTGTTCAGGAACTTCCGCAGTTCGCCGTTCCCGGTGCCGGTGGCGCCGTGGCAGCTGGCGCAGTGCCAGTCGTACTCCTGCTTGCCCGCGTCCACGCGCGCTTGCGCCCAGACGCCGGCGGCAGCCAGGCTCGTCACCCCGATGCACAACGCCTTCACGGCCTTCGATCGCATGCGTCCTCCGGTTCGGCGGCCGTCGCGCGGATGCGCGAGCACTCGTGCCGCCTGACGTCGGAGTTCTATCTGCGCCCAGCGGCGCCGGATTGCGAGCGCTCAATCGCCAGGAGCACGCGCCGGACTGCCGGGTCCGGCCCCTCCTGGCGTCGCGCGACAAAGCGGTGCGTCGTGGCCCGCGCTTATCCCCGCTCCGGCGGCGTGAGCAACGGGATCGCGCCGTCGGCGCCGCCGAGAAGCCCGGTGCGGCTGTAGATACCCAGCTTGTCGCGCGTGTCGACGATGTCGAGGTTGCGCATGGTGAGCTGGCCGATCCGGTCGGCGGGGGTGAAGGCGGCGTTCTCGACCTTTTCCATCGACAGCCGTTCGGGCGCGTAGGTGAGGTTCGGGCTCTGCGTGTCGAGCAGCGAGTAGTCGTTGCCGCGTCGCAGCTCGAGCCACACCTCGCCCGTGATGGCGCGGGCCACCCAGCGCTGCGCGGTCTCGCGCAGCATCATCGCCTGCGGGTCGAACCAGCGACCGTGGTAGAGCAGCTTGCCCAGGCGCCGGCCGTTGCTGCGGTACTGCTCGATCGTGTCCTCGTTGTGGATGCCGGTCACCAGCCTCTCGTAGGCGATGTGCAGCAGCGCCATGCCCGGCGCCTCGTAGATGCCGCGGCTCTTGGCCTCGATGATGCGGTTCTCGATCTGGTCGCACATGCCCAGGCCGTGGCGACCGCCGATGCGGTTGGCCTCCTCGAGCAGCGCGACATCGCTGGCGAAGGTGATCCCGTTCAGCGCGACCGGATGGCCCTCCTCGAAGCGCACCGACACGGTCTCGGCCTTGACCGGCACGTCGTCGCGCCAGAACGCGACGCCCATGATCGGGTTGACGATCGAGATGCCCTTGTTCAGGAACTCCAGGTCCTTGGCCTCGTGCGTGGCGCCCAGCATGTTGCTGTCGGTGCTGTAGGCCTTCTCGACCGACATCTTGTAGTCGAAGCCGTTCGCGATCAGGTACTCGCTCATCTCCTTGCGGCCGCCGAGCTCGTCGATGAACCGCTGGTCGAGCCAGGGCTTGTAGATCTGCAGCTGCGGGTTGGCCAGCAGGCCGTAGCGGTAGAAGCG
>JALOSQ010000004.1 GCA_025458335.1 Ideonella sp. | reverse complement strand
CCGCCCTGGACCTGCCGGCGCTGGACATGCCCGCGCTTGACCGGGACGTGGCGTGGACGGCGTCGCCGACGCCGGCGGCGATCGACCTCGAGCTGGAGGCGCCGCACCCGGCCGGGACGGTCGATGTCGACCTGGGCGGGTCCACCGGGGTCGACCTGGACGTCGGCGCCCCGTCGACGCCTCTCGAAGTTCGCCCGTCCACGCCCGCGCCAGCCCTGCGCCTGACGCCGTTGCCCGAGGTCACCGAGCTCGGCGACCTGCCGGACGACATCGGCTCCCCGACGCCGTCGTTGACGGGCGGGTTGGTGCCACCACCGGGTTCGGGGTTGGACCTGGCCGCGGACGAGGTCCCGCCTCCGGCCGAGCCCCTCGCGGACGTCGATGGGGCGCCGGGGACGGCAGCGCCGGCGCCGCGGGTCCCGGGCCTCCCCGCGGGTCTGGCCCCACCGGTCGGCGTGCGCGCGCAGCCCAGCGCCCCGCCGATGGTGTTGCGCGAGATCTCGAGCTGGCTCGACGCCACCCGATCCCAACCCAGTCGCGGACGCCGGGCTGACGAGCCGACCTCTGCATGGCCACCGCTCGGCGACGGCGGAACCGCGACGGCGCCGGTGCCGCCCGCATCGCCCGCCTTGCAGGGATCGCCCCGCCCGTCGTCGAGGCCGGCCTCGGCAACGGGCAGGGCGGGGGCGCGCAGCCCGGCGACGTCGAGCAGCAGCGGGGACGATTCGGCGGTCTCCGAGGCCCGTGAGCGCCTCTCGCGCATGCACGGGCCCGGCGAGCTGCGCGCCGCCGTCCTCGCTTTCATGGTGTCACCGGGCAGCGAGCGCGAGGTGCGCGCCTGGCGCGCCGAGTCCGAGTCCTACGCTCGCGCCGCGCAGGTCTTCGCGGACCTGAACCTGCTGCCGCCGGAAGCGCGACTGCCGTGGTTCAGCGAACTGGTCCGGCGGGCGTCCCTCGGCGCGCTCGAGGACCGCCGTGCATTGGCCGAGGCGGCCCGGCGGGTGATGACCGCCGCCGGCGTCGTCAAGCCACTCGACCGCCTGCGCTGGCTGGCGTTGCGGCATGGCCTCGGACATTCGCAGAAGCGGGCCGTGGTCACGCCAGTGGCGCCGAGCCCGTCGGGGGAACTGGCGTTCTTCGCGTCCAACCGGCGTCCGATCGGCACCTACACCGCGTTCCTCGCGCGACTCGTGCCGCTCTACAGCAGCGATGTGGGCATCGATCCGCTCGGGGCCCGGTGGTACGACGCGGTGATGCAGCGCTTCTTCGGCGCACAGGACGTGCCGGCGGCACAGGTGCCGGACAGCGATGCGTTGGTGCATGCCCTGTGGACACTGCAGACCATGCCCTGGATGAGCCGGCCGCCGCTGATCCGCGCCTGGGTGGGCGAGGCGGTCGCGCACTCGGGCGCCCGGGGCCTGGCGCGCGAGGCGGCCGATGCCCTCTACCTGACCTGCATGATGCTCGACTCGCCGATGCCGCCGGACCTGGCCAAGTCCTTCGTCGAGCTCAAGTTGCAGCCTCCCCTGGGCGGCTGAGCTCGCACGGGCCGTCGCCGTGTCGCGGCCCGGCGGTGCTTCAGCGTCGACCCGCTGGCAGCAGCCGATCGCCCGGCTCGGTCTCGTCGTCCATCTCGATGGCGACCTGCGTGCAGACCGCACGGCACAGCGAGGCCACCCGTTCGCTCTCGAGCCGGTAGTAGATCTGCGTGCTCTCGCGCCGCTTGCCGAGCACCCCGGCCCGGTACAGCGTGGCCAGGTGCTGCGACATGTTGGGCTGCGTGGTGTCGATCTCGTCGAGCAGCTGGCTGACGTTCTTCTCGCCCTGGCACAGCGAGCTGATGATCTTCAGCCGGATCGGCGTGGACAGCAGGGTGAACAGCTCGGCGACGGTCTCGAAGACATCATCGCCCGGGGAGGTCTGGGCCATGGGCGGTTCCGGCAGCGGCGGGGCACCCGGTACGGCGTGGGGTTACCGTTGATTGTATGAACAAAGACGAATGTATCGAGCCCTGGCGTCGGCGATTGACACCGCGGCCGGCGCACGTCGGGCTCAGCGGAAGCGGTAGTGGTCGCGTTGCAGCACCGCGGCCACTGCCGTCACCTCCTCGGGGAACAGGCCGAGGTTGAGTTCGCTGTTGCATTGCTCGACCATGCCGCGCAGGAACCCGGGGGTGTTGATCCGCCCGGCGGGCCGGTAGATCGCATGGCCGTCGCCGCCGACTCGCTTGGCGTGGCATTCACTGCACTTGTGCTCGCGGATCAGGCGCTCGCCGAGTGCGAGGTCCGCCCCGTCGAAGATCGCCAGGCCACTGGCCCCCTGGGCCTGTGCGGGGGTGAATCCGATCGGCGCGAGCAGCAGCGCCACGGTGGCGCCGATTGCCAGCGACTTGGCGCCGGCGGCGAGGCGGCTGGCCTTGCGGGCCGTGCCTGGCGCGGCCGGCCGGGCGCCCTCGTCGGTGCAGGGGCGGGCGGGCGGCAGGAGGCGGGAGCGGGTCATGGGGGGTCTCCTTGGGGGACGGGGACTCGGCGGGCGCTCGTCCGGAGCCGCTCGCTTCACGTTGCGAGCTCGAGCAGTCCGAGCACGTCGGCTTCGAACATCTCGCCCGGCACCCGATCGCGCACGTGCCCGCTGCGGTCGACGGTGCCGGTGAACGGGATGACCCGCCGCGCCGTGAACAGGGTGCGCAGCCGATCGCTCTCGCGCACGACGGGGAAGCCGTAGCCATGGCGAGACAGGTACGTCGTCACCGCATCGGGGTCGCGGTCGAGCGCCGCCGTCACCACCGACAGGGACCGCCCCGCCGCACGGCGGTGCAGCTTGTCGATGTGGGCGTTGTGCCTCAGGCAGAACGGGCAGGTGGTCGACCAGATGACCGCCACGACGGCATGCGGGCGCCCGTCGGTCGCCCGCGGCGGCGTCCACGCCGAGCCGTCGAGCAGACTGAGCGCCGGCCATCGGATTGCCGCATCGTGGCCGGGGGGCTGTGCACCCACCAGGCTCGTTGCCGGCAGTGCCAGGCCCGCGGCCAATCCCTTGGCGGCCAACCGGCGGCCCGGGTTCATCGCTTGTCCCCCAGTTGCTCCATCAGCAGGTAGGTGTTGTAGGCGTTCATGCGGTTGGCCACGCGGAACAGGGGCAGCCCCTCGAAGCGTGACCAGTCGGTGCGGGCGTACACCTCGTCGAACGGCTCGAGGTTGCGCGCGGCTTCGCCCATCGTCTCGCGAAGGTACACCAGGTAGTCGCGCGTCAGCCGCAGGTCGGCCTGGGCTTCGTGGGAGACCGGGCCGTGCCCGGGCACCACGAGCCTGGGCCCGAGCGCGACGAGTTCGTCGAGCGCCGCGATCCAGCGCGCGCTGTCCGCCTGGCCGACGAAGGGGATCCGGCCGCGGAAGACGAGGTCGCCCGAGAACAGGATGCCCCGCGAGGGCATGACCACGACCAGGTCCTCCGGCGTGTGCGCCGGGCCGGCGTGCAGCAGGACGAAGCGCTCGCCGCCCAGGTTCAGCTCGAGCCGGTCGTCGACGATCACGTCCGGCTGGACGAGGCGCGTGTGCTCGTCGATCCAGGGGAAGAGCTCCTCGCGGCTGGCCGCCAGGCGCAGCCGCGCGGTGTCCGAGGCCAGGTACTCCGCGCTGCGCCGCTGCGCCACGACCGTCGCCCCGCGCGCCTTGAAGGTCTGCAGGCCGTAGATGTGGTCGGCGTGGTAGTGCGTGACGACCACCGTGCGCACCGGCTGGGCGGTGACGCCCGCGAGGGCCTGCAGGAACTCCTCGGCCAGGGCCGGCGACCCGAGCGCATCGATCACGAGCACGCCGGCATCCGTCACGATCGCGGCGGCGTTCGAGATGAAGTTGCGGTTGGCGGCCGAGCCCAGCGCGGCTGCGCCCTGCGCGAACCAGACGCCCGGCGCGACCGCCTGCAGCGTGACGCGCGCGGTCTCGCCCTGCGCCAGGGCGCTCCCACAACCTCCGATCCACAGCGCCACTGCCAGGACGCCCGCGATCAGCGCGCGAGGCCCGCCGGGTTCGCGACGACACCGTGCGTCGGTCGGCGAGAGGGTTGCAACATTCATGGCGACTGATATTGGACGCCGGACGCCCCCTTCCGCGTCAAGGGCGACAACCCGAGCGTCGAACTCGCCGCTTGCACGGTGTGGGCTGACCTGGATCAAGGGAACCGAGGCCGGGCGGCGGCAGTATCGAGCATCAGTCGCTGCTGATGAACGGTCGAGGGTCGGCCGCGCATCGTGGCGCCGTCAGGCATGGAACGCCTCTTCGACCTCCTCGGTGAAGCCGGCACGATCAGCGCCGCCGGCTTGGCCATCGGCATCGCGTTCGGCTTCTTCGCGCAACGCTCGCGCTTCTGCCTGCGCGCCGCGGTGATCGAGTTCGCCCGCGGCACCCACGAGGGCAAGCTCACGGTCTGGCTGTTCGCGTTCGCGACGGCCGTGCTGGCCACGCAGCTGTTCATCCTGGCCGGTTGGCTCGACGTGCGCGAGGCGCGCCAGCTGGCGTCACGTGGCAGCCTGTCCGGCGCGGCGATCGGCGGGCTGATGTTCGGCGTCGGAATGGTCCTGGCGCGCGGTTGCTCGAGCCGCCTGCTCGTCCTGGCCGCGCAGGGCAACCTGCGCGCGCTGCTGTCGGGACTGGTGTTCGCGGTCACGGCCCAGTCCGCCATGACCGGCCTGCTGTCGCCGGCCCGCCAGGAAATCACCGGCTGGTGGACCATCGATGGGGGTTCTGCACGCGACCTGATCGCGCTTACCGGCATCGGTCACTGGGGGGCGGCCCTCTTCGGCGCGGCCTGGCTGGCAGCGGCCCTGTTCTGGGCGCGGCGGCAGCAGGTGCGGTTCTGGGGTTGGTTCGGTGCCATCGGCGTGGGCCTGATGGTGGCGGTGGCCTGGCTCGCCACCTACCGGATCTCGCGGGCCGCGTTCGACAGCGTGATCCCGATCCAGGCCCTGAGCTTCACCGGGCCGTCGGCTGACGTGCTGATGCTCGTGCTGTCGCCGCCCGGCCAGGCGCTCAAGTTCGACATCGGGTTGGTCCCGGGCGTGGTGATCGGCTCGTTCCTGTCGGCCCTGCTGTGGCGCGAGCTCAAGCTCGAGGGGTTCCAGGGCGGTGCCGCGATGCGTCGCTACATCGGCGGCGCGGTGCTGATGGGCTTCGGGGGGATGCTCGCCGGCGGGTGTGCGGTCGGCGCCGGCGTCTCGGGCGCCGCCGTGTTCACGGTGACGGCCTGGGTCACGCTGTTCGGCATCTGGATCGGGGCGGCCGTGACCGACCGCCTCGTCGACCGTGAGAGGGCTGAACCGACCGCAACCGGGGGCAGTGCGCCCGGACCGCAATTGCCCGCTGGCGCCGTGCCGGGATACCCGAGCCCTTGAGGCGCAATCCGGGCCACGGCGCGGGGCGCCAGCCGCTTGCCCGAGGGGTCAGCCCATGCGCCGATGCTCGAGCGCCGGCAGTTGCCGCCGAACCGCGGCGAGTCGATCGCGGTCGAGTTCGGCCATGACCATGCCTTCGCCCTCGGCCTGCACGGCCAGCACCTCGCCCCATGGGTCGACGACCAGGCTGTGGCCGAAGGTGCGTCGCCCGTTCTCGTGGTGCCCCCCCTGGGCCGCGGCCAGCACGTAGCACTGGTTCTCGACGGCCCGGGCGCGCAGCAGCAGCTCCCAGTGCGCCAGGCCGGTCGTGTACGTGAAGGCGGCCGGCACGACGAGCAGGTCGCAGGGCGTCGCGGTCAGGGCGCGATAGAGCTCCGGAAAGCGCAGGTCGTAGCAGACCGACAGCCCGACGCGCAGGCCGGCCAGGTCGAGCGCCACCGGCCGGTCGCCGGCGGCGAGCACGCGGGCCTCGTCGTACTGCTCCCGCCCGTTGTCATAGCGGAACAAGTGCATCTTGTCGTAGTGCCCCGCGAGCGTGCCGTCCGGGGCGAACACCGGCACGCGGTTGAGCACCCGGTCGTGCGCGGATGCCGCGGCCCCGGGTCGAACCGGGACGGTGCCGCCGATCAGCCACAGGCCGTGGCGCCGTGCCGCGGCCGACAGCGCGGACTGGATCGGCGAACGGTCGGTGGGCATCTCGCCGGCCGCGACGGCCGGCTCGGCGGCGTCGAGCTTGTCGCGATCGTGCCGGCCCATCAGGCAGAAGTACTCGGGCAGGGCCGCAAGCGTGGCGCCGGCTTCGGCTGCGCGGGCGACGAGACGCTCGGCGGCGGCGAGGTTGCGCCCGACATCGGGCGTGGACACGGTCTGCAGCGCGGCGATCTTCATGGCGGACTCGAGGTGAGGGTGGGGTGAGCGCGAACGGGCGAATTCGTCAGGGCGGTCCGGGGCGTGCGGGCGGTGCCGCCACCGCGGTGCCGGCGGTTCCCTCGCCCGAGTTCGATGGGGGCGCGGCCTCGTCGCGCACGCCGCGTTCGACGCGCTCGACCTTCGGGTCGGCCCATGACCCGCTGATGCGGAACTCGCGGGTGCCGGCCTCGGCCAGCGGCTTGCGCAGGAACACCTGTGCCAGGAACGTGCCCAGGCCGATCGCGGGATTGATCGTCGCATAGGCGAGCGAGGCGGTGCCGGCATTGATCTCGGGCACGACGACCACCCGCAGCTGCTGGGTCTCGGTGCGCAGGTCGGCGCTGCCGTCCATCAGCACCGCGGCCTGCACGCCGCGCATCCGCAGGTTGTTGGTGCGCGCCACGCCCTGGTCGATGCGAACGGCGCCGGTGATCTCGTCGAAGCTGAACCCCTCCTGGAACACGTCGCGGAAGTCCAGGGCCAGCCGGCGCGGCAGCGCCTGGAGGCTGAGCACACCGAGCAGGCGGGCCGCCCCCGGGTCGGCGCGCAGGAACTGGCCGCGGTCCAGGTCCAGTTCGAGCGAGCCGTTCATGGTCGAGAACGCCGGGTCCAGCGGCGATCCGGCCCACTGGACCTGCCCGCTGAGCCGGCCCTGCCCGCCGCGCAGCGTGCGGGCTTGGCCGAGCCGTTCGAGCAGGCTGCCGCTGTCGCTGACGTCGAGCATGAAGTCCAGCGCCGTGACCCGCTGCGGCGCGCCGCCCGGCGCCGAGCGCACTGCGTTCCAGTGACCCGTTGCGACGAGCCGCGCATCCGGATTGGCCAGCGCCAGGCGCGTGAGGCGCCAGTCACGCAGCCCGCCGCCCACCGGTCGGTTCGCCGCCTCGATCTCCAGTCGTCCGAGCCGGTGTTCCCGCAGGATGAAGTCGTCGACCACCACGTCCAGCGCCGGCAGCGTGGCCGGCGGCGCGGACAGCAGCCGCTCGACCGAGTCCACGTCGCTGCGCGGCAGCACGAGCCGCGCCAGCCGGGCGCGCAACCGATGCCCGTCACCGTCGGGGTTCCATTCGAGCTGCCCGGCGATCTGGTCGGACGTCACCTCGGCCCGCCAGCTGCCGTTGCGCGACGCGGCCCGAAGGTCCACCGCCGTGAGCTGGCGCTCGAACGTGCGCAGCTCGCCTGCCCGCAACGTGACGCGGTTGGGCAGGTAGTCCGCCGCGGCGACTCGCTCCCCTTCGGCGGCAGCCCCGGCCTCGCTCGCGGCGCGCCAGGCATCGAGGTCGAGCGCCGGCAGCCGCACGCGCGCGATCACGCCATCGCCGGGATCTGCCAGCGGCTCGCCGACCGCGATGGCCCCACGCACGACGCGCATTGCGTCGCCCCGGGGCTCGCGCCAGTAGCGCGCCTGGATGGCGTCGCCCAGGTCGACGCGCAGTTCGTCGCTGCCGCCTGAGGGGCTGTCCGGTGGTGGCGGTCGCGGCGTGTCCTGAAGCGCGACCTCGACGCGTAGCGGCAGCGTGGCCTCGCGGGCCTTGTCCAACGGCGCCGGCAGCGCCGCGGCCATGCCGGTCAGGGGGCTGGTCAGGAGCCACTCGGGCCGGGCGTCGCGGAACCCCAGTTGCAGCCGGTACGGCGCCTCACCCGACAGCGCACGCAGCAGCGGCGCCGGCAGGCCGAGCTCCGGGGTCTGGCGCAGCCCCTCCGCCGTCGCGGTGCCGTTCGCGGTGAACTGCAGGCGCCCATCGGGCAGCAGCCCGCCCTCGACCGACGCCTCGCCACCGGCCACCTGCACGCTGGCGCCGGTCAGGCCGAGGCTGCGCTCGGTGAACTCGACGAGGCCCCGCGCGGCGGCCAGCAGCGGTACGTCGGGCCGGAAGCGCAGGTCGTTGCCCTCCAGCCGCACCGCGCCATCGACGGTCGATCGCGCGAGGTCGGTCAGCGGCAGGCGCAGCGCCAGGCGGAGTTCGGCGTTTCCGCTCGCGCGCAGGGTCTCGAGCGCCCCGCGCGTCCAGGTGCGCACCGGTGTCGCCGACACGAAGCCCAGCAGGTCCTGGGCGGCACCGCGCGCCCTGCCGTCGATCTCGAGCGTGGCGTCGTGCACGAGGTCGGCGATTCGCCCTTGGACGCCGGCCAGCTCGACGCGGCCGATGCGTGCGCGTCCGTCGCGGATCGTGAGCTGGGCGCGGTCGACGGTCACCTCGGCGCGGACGTCGCTCATGGCCGGCCACGGCGACGTCCAGCCCGGTGTCTCGGCGGACGCGGGCTCGTCGGGCACGTACGCCAGCTGCGCGTCGTGCACCTGGGCGGCGATCCGGAACTCGCCCGCCGGCGCCGGGGCGCCGCGGCTGGCGACGTACGGGAAGTCCCAGAGGTCGCCGCGGACCTCGATCGTCGCCTGCTCGATGTCGCCGCTGCGCAGCGCCCGCTGCAGGTAGCCGCGAACGTGGGTCGGCAAGGCGCGGGGCAGGTATCGCGCGACCCGGTCGACCCGGCCGCCGTCGAGCCGGGCGGCAAGGTCGAGATGCCCCGGCCAGCGCCCGCCGCTGGCATGCCCCTGGCCCGGCCCGGTGTGCCAGTGCAGGTCGAGCTGGCCGCGGGCATCGGCATTGGCGAAGCGCGCGCCCTTGACCTGCAACTCGACGCGCGGCGGCTCGTCGGGCCGCCCGGTGGGCACGACCGTCCAGGCGAGGCGGGCCTCGAGCTCGTTCATCGGCACTCGCGGCTCATCGAACAGGCCGGGGAACACCAGCTCGCCGCGCTGCATCGTCAGTGCCGCCTCCCCGCCTCGCTCGCTGGCGCGGAACGAAACCGTCGCGCCCGCGAGGCCCGGTCGCCCAAGGTGGCCACCCGAGGCGCCGCCGACGGGACCCGCGGCCAGCGAGACCTCGGCGGCGGTGGCCTCGACCTGGTAGCGCCAAGGACGGTCCGGCGGCCCCTCCCACCGGCCCGCCAGCCGCTGCACGACGCCGGCCGGGCGCAGCGTCTCGAGCAGGCCGTGGACCGCATCGCCCAGGGGCAGCCTCGACGCGATCGACGACATCACGCCAAGGTCCAGGTGCTCGGCACTGAACTCGCCGCCGAGGATCGGCTGACCGCGGTCGCCCGCCTGCCCGGACGAGGCCTGCCGCCACGACAGCAGGGCATCGCTGGCCGGCCACACGATGCCGTCGCCGGTCGTGAAGCCGAACCGGGAGGCCTGAAGGGCCATGCCGTCGGCGTCGCGGCGCACCTGCAGCCGGCCCTGGACCTGCAGGAACTCCAGCGGTTCCACCCGTGGCGACAGCCGCAGGGCGACGGCGCGCAGTGCCACATCCGCCGTCGCGGAAACGGGTGTGCCACTGCGGACCTCGGCCCAGGCCCGCAGCGCCCCGTGGCCCTCGCGCAGTTCGAAGGGCAGGTCGACGTAGGCCCGCAACTCGGCGAGGTCGCCCTCGGGCAGGTCGGCGTGAACGCTGCCGCTCCAGCGCGAGAGGTCCCCCGGCCGGGCAAAGAGCTCCTGAGTGAACCGCCCCTGCACGGTGAAGCGCGCACCCCAGCCGGCGGGTGGGGTGGCGTCGAGGCGCAGGTCGTGGTGGCGCAGCCCGTTGCGCAGCACGACCTGCACGTCGCGCAGGGCCAGCGGCGCCGCGCCCGGGCGGGTTTCGTCGACCCAACGCACCGAGGCGCCGCGCACGACGACGTGCCGTTGGCTGAACAGCCAGTCCACCGACGGCGAGGGCTCCCCGTCGGGCGAGGCCCCATCTGGATCCAGCGGCAACCCGGCGACGTGCCAACGCCCCAGCGCGTCGCGCCGGACCTCCAGGCTGGCGTCGTCGAGATCCAGGCGGTCGAGCACCAGCGTGCGCCGCACCCACGCCCGCGGCGACAGCCGCGCCTCGACGCGGGGCAGCACCAGGGCCTCGGCGCCGGACGCGTCGAGCAGCCGAACATCGTGAACGCGCAGGCTGAGCGTCAGGCCGTACGCCTGGGCCTCCAGGGCGCCGAGGCGCACCGGCACCCCCAGGGCAGCCGACAACCGCGACTCGATCTGCGGCCGAAACGCGTCGACACGGGGCAAGAAGCCCCAGTGGAGTGTCAGCCACCCGGCCAGCAATAAGCTTGCGGTCGCTGCGAGCAGAGCGAGACCCCAGCCGGCGATCCCGACGGCCATGGGCTGCCGCGCGGGAGGCTGCGATGCGAGCGTCGCAGGGGGAAGCGGCAATGGAGGTGGCATGACGACAGTGAGACCGCAACGCGGCAGGCAGACCTCGCCTCGAGACGGGGGGCCTGCCCGGCCCCGATGCCATCCCAGGCCTCCACGGGGGGTGTGGCCTCGAGCCGCTGTCGGCGCCGGCCGGGCCGACGCCACGGCCTGACCCTCTCCATCCAGCGTGTCGGTCAATCTAGCACAGACCCCCCCGGAGCCCGACGGTTCCGGCCTGGGGCTCACCGCGGTGCAACAGGACCTTTCAGAGCCGGCCGTCGGGGCTCGGGCGCAGCACAGCCGCTTCGTGTCGCGCGTCAGGCGACGCGATGCCGATCGCCTGAACCTCCTGGCGCCGGGCGCGCCGACGGCCGAAACGCTGCGAGCGGCGGTGGCGACGCTGCAGCGCGAGGGGCGTCCACTCGACGCTGCGCTGCGCATCGTGCGCCGGCTGGCGCTCGAGCGGCTGGCCGTGCTCGACGTGGAGTGTGGCGCGACCCTCGAGGTGGTGACCGGGGCGATGACGTCTCTGGCCGAGGTGGCCCTGGATCTGGCGCTGGCCGAGGCCTGTGCCGAGCTCGATGGCCGCCACGGGGTTCCGCGCAACGCCCACGGCCGGCGCATCGACCTGTGGATCGTCGGCATGGGCAAGCTCGGCGCGCGCGAGCTCAACGTGTCCTCGGACATCGACCTGGTCTACGTCTACGGCGAGGAGGGCCTCACCGACGGTCGCCCGGGCGAGGATGGCGTGCCGGTCGCCTCCACCCGCATCACCGCGCACGAGTACTTCACCGCAGTCGCGCGCCGCCTGTACGCGTTGATCGGCGACGTCACCGACGAAGGCTTCGTGTTCCGGGTCGACCTGGCGCTGCGGCCGAATGGCATGTCCGGGCCGCCCGTCGTCAGCCTCGCGATGCTCGAGGAGTACTTCCAGTCGCAGGGCCGGGAGTGGGAGCGGTTCGCGTGGCTGAAGAGCCGCATCGTGGCGCCTTTGGAGGCTGTCGCAAGTGGCCGGGCCCTCGCGCTGCGCCCCGTCGTGACCTCGTTCGTTTACCGGCGCTACCTCGACTACGGCGTGTTCGAGGGCCTGCGCCAACTCCACCGGAAGGTGCGCCAGGAAGCCCAGCGCCGCGCGGCAGGACGCCCGGAGCGGGCGAACGACGTGAAGCTCTCGCGCGGCGGCATCCGCGAGATCGAGTTCATCGTCCAGTTGATGCTGGTGGTGCGAGGCGGGCAGTTCCCCGAGATGCGCACCCGCTCGACGCTCAAGGCCCTCGACCGGCTGGCCGCCGCCGGCCTGATGAAGCCCGCCAATGCGCAACGGCTGGGCATGGCGTACCGGTTCCTGCGCCGGGTCGAGCACCGCATTCAGTACCTCGACGACCAGCAGACCCACCTGCTGCCGACGGACGATGCCGATCTCGCGTGGATCGCCCGCAGCCTCGACCTGCCGACGCCGCCGGGCGGCGACCCCGTGGCCGTGCTGCTGTCGGTGCTCGGCGAGGCACGTGAGTTCGTCGCGGGCGAGTTCGACGCGTTGCTGCACGACGGCCGACCGTCCGAGGCGGATCCGGGGGCCTGCCGGGCCTGCGGCGGCGAGCCGCCCTCGCTCGACAGCGACACCTTCCTCGCGCAGCTGCCAGGGCCGATCCAGGACCGCGTGCGCCCTTGGCTCGACCAGCCGCGTCTGCGCCTGCTGCGCGACGAGAGCAAGCAACGACTCGCCCGGCTGATCGGCCGTGCGGCCCGGGCGGCGGCCGAGCAGCGTTGCACCCCGGAGGCGGCCGTGCGGTTCGTCGACTGGCTCGAGCCGCTGCTGCGCCGCGAGAGCTACCTGGCGCTGCTGGTCGAGCGCCCGGCGGTCCACGAGCGGCTGCTGCGCCTGCTGGGGCTCGCCCGCTGGCCGATGCGCTACCTGATCCGGCACCCCGGCGTGATCGACGAGCTGGCCGATGAGCGCCAGGTCCACGCGCGCTTCGACGCCGCGGCCTACATCGCCCAGTTGCAGGAGCGGCATGCGGCCTGGGAGCGTTCCGGACAGGCGAGCGAGGAGTTCCTGCTCGACACGCTGCGCCGCGCGCACCACGCCGAGGTGTTCCGCATCCTCGTGCGCGACGTCGAGGGCCTGATCGAGGTCGAGCAGGTTGCCGACGATCTTTCGGCGCTGGCGGACGCGACGCTGCAGTGCGCCATCGACTGGGCGTGGCCCTTGCTGCGGCAGCGGCACCGGGAGCGCCCGTCCTTCGCAGTGGTCGCCTACGGCAAGCTCGGCGGCAAGGAACTCGGCTACGGCAGCGACCTGGACCTGGTGTTCGTCTACGACGACGAAGGCGACGATCCCGATCGCGCGACCGAGGCCTACGGTGCCTTCGTGCGCAAGCTCATCACCTGGCTGACGCTGCGCACGGCCACCGGCGAGCTGTTCGACATCGACACCGCGCTGCGGCCCAACGGCAGCTCGGGCCTGCTGGTCACCTCGCTGCGCGCGTTCGAGCACTACCAGGCCGGCCGCGGCAGCAACACGGCCTGGACCTGGGAGCACCAGGCCATCACGCGGGCGCGCTTCGCTGCGGGCGACGACGCGCTGGCGCCACGACTCGAGGCGGTGCGTCGCCAGGTGCTGTGCGCGCCGCGTGATCCCGCCGCGCTGCGGTCCGAGGTGGCCGCGATGCGCCAGCGCGTCCGCGACGCGCACCCGGTCAAGGCGGGCCTGTTCGACCTCAAGCACAGCCCAGGCGGCATGATCGACGCCGAGTTCGCGGTGCAGTACCTGGTGCTCACCTACGCGGCAGAGCACGCGGAACTGCAGCGAAACGCCGGCAATATCGCGCTGTTGCGGGCTGCCGAGGCGGCGCGCCTGGTGCCGCCGGGCGTCGGCAGCGCCGCGGCCGATGCCTATCGGGAACTGCGACGCGCTCAGCACCGGGCCCGGCTCGACGAGCAGCCGACGTCGGTCCCGCAGGAGAGCATGGCGCGTGAACGCCAGGCGGTCGAGCAACTCTGGCACGCGGTGTTCGGCTGAATCCGCCGACCGGGGCGACCCTGATCGCGCGTCCGGCGCACGACCGTGGGTGGCCTTGTGCGCCGTCCTGCTCGGCGGGGCGCTGCTGGGCACGTTGGCGCCGGCGTCGGCGCTGGACTGGCAGCCCACGCGGGCGGCGCTCGAGCCGTGGCGATGGTGGACTGCGGCGTTCGTGCATCTGAGTCCCCTGCACCTCGGCGCCAACGCGCTCGGCACGCTGGTGGTCGCTTGGCTGGGGTGGAGTGCCCGGCTGCCGGCTCGCCTGGCACTCGCCTGGCTACTGGCCTGGCCAGTCGGCCACCTCGCCCTCGGGTGGGTGGCGCCAACGCTCGCGCATTACGGTGGTTTGTCCGGGGTGCTGCACGCCGGCGTCGCCGCCGCCGCGGTGCACCTGATGATCGCTCCGGCGGAGGGCGCCTGCGACGCCCGCGATGCCCGGCGGCGGCGGGTCATCGGCGCGGGCATCGCAGCGGTGCTGGCTGCCAAGCTGGTGCTCGAGGCTCCCTGGGGCGCGCCGGCACGCAGTGTGGAAGGCTGGGACATCCCGGTCGCGCCGATCGCGCACACCACGGGCGCCGTTGCGGCCGCATTGCTCGCCCTGTTGATCGAACTGGCATCCCGACGTTGGCGCCGGCAGGCACCGGGCGCGTCGGCGTTGCGCGCGCGGCGGCCGCCGTTCGATACGCCGTCGAGGCCGCCGTGGGGCGGATCCTGATGGAGCGGCGAGCCCAGCTCGACGCCACGGCGGTCGTCCTTCTGATCGGCTGCTGTGCCTTGTGGGGCCTCAACCAGGTGGCCGCCAAGGTCGCGATGGCCGAGGTCCCGCCCCTGACCCAGGCGGCGGTGCGCTCGGCCGTTGCCGCGTTGCTGTTGTGGGCCTGGGCGGCGTGGCGCGGCATCGCGCTTTTCAGCCGCGACGGCAGCGGCCGGGCCGGTGTGCTCGTCGGCGTTCTGTTCGCGGTGGAGTTCGCCTGCATCTTCGTCGGGCTGCAGTTCACCAGCGCTTCGCGGATGGTCGTCTTCGTGTACCTCGCCCCCTTCGTGGTCGCGCTGGGCATGCCCTTCATCGCGCGGCAGGAGCGCCTGGGCGCTGCGCAGCTCGCCGGCCTGGTGCTCGCATTCGCCGGGGTGGCCTGGGCGTTCGCCGAAAGCTTCGCTGCCCCCGCGACCGGCCCGAACCAGTGGATCGGCGACGCGCTGGGCGTCGCCGGCGCCGTGCTGTGGGGGCTCACCACCCTCGTGATCCGGGCCACCCGCCTCGCGACGACCGTGCCCGAGAAGACCCTGCTGTACCAGCTGGCGGTGTCGGCCGTCGTGCTCGGCGCGCTGGCCGTCCTCGCGGGCGAACGCCCACGGCTCGAGCTCACGCCGCTGACGTGGTCGGCGATGGCGTTCCAGGCGGTGGTCGTCACGTTTGCCAGCTACCTGGCATGGTTCTGGCTGGTGCGCCATTACCCCGCCACCCGCCTGTCGGCCTTCACCTTGCTCACGCCCGTGTTCGGCCTCGTGGCTGGGGTGGTCCTGCTGGACGAGCCGCTCACGCCGCGGCTGGTGGTGGCCCTGGTGGCCGTGTGCGTGGGCATCGCCGTGGTCAACCTCGCAGGGCGACCTCGCACGGCGGGTTGAGCCGGGCCCGCCGTCTGGTCGACCCGGGCCGTGCCCGGTTCATCCCCGGATGCGGCGGACCAGGGAGGTGGTCGAGTACCCGTCGACGAAGGCGATGGCGCAGGCCTGCCCGCCCCAGGTGCGCACGAGCGCGGTCTCGGCCAGCGTCTCGATGTCGTAGTCGCCGCCCTTGACGTACCAGTCCGGCCGGATCTCGCCGAGCAGCGCGACCGGCGTCGGCTCGTCGAACAGCACCACCAGGCTCACCGACTCGAGTGCGGCGAGCACGCAGGCGCGGTCCAGCTCGCGGTTCAACGGGCGGTCCGGCCCCTTGCCGAGCCCCCGGGCCGAGGCGTCGCTGTTCAGCCCGATGACCAGGCTGGAGCCGAGCGCACGGGCCTGCGCGAGATACGTGACGTGGCCGCGATGGAGCAGGTCGAAGACGCCGTTCGTGAACACCATCGGCCGAGGCAGCGCCTGCAGGCGGCGCGACAGGTCTTCCCGTCGGCACAGCTTGTCGACGAAGGCAGGGGTGGGCGTCGGCGGCGTGGGCGGGCGAAGGCTCGTGTCGGCAGGCATGGCGCGATCGTAGACTGGCGCTTTGCGCAACGGAGGCGCCTGTGCTGGTCCTGTGCGGTTTCGCGGTTTCGAACTACTACAACAAGGTCAAGCTGGCGCTGCTCGAGAAGGGCATCCCCTTCAGCGAGGAACTGGTGGGCAGCGGTCTGCGCGACGAGGCCGTGCTGTCGGCCACGCCGCTGGGCAAGATCCCGTTCATCCGGACTGACCAGGGGCCGCTGTGCGAGAGCTCCGTGATCGTCGAGTACCTGGAGGCGCGCTGGCCCGATCCGCCCTTGCTCCCGAGCGATCCGTGGGCGGCGGCCAAGGTCCGCGAGCTGTGCGTGTTCACGGACCTGCACCTGGAACTCGTCGCACGAGAGCTCTACCTCAAGGCCTTCTTCGGGGGCGAGATCAGCGAGTCGCACGCCGCACGGGTGCGCAAGCAGCTCGAGAAGAACATCGCGGCCTACCGGCGCCTGGCGAAGTTCGCGCCCTACGTGGCCGGCGACACGTTCACCATGGCCGACTGCTGCGCCTGGCCCGCGCTGCCGGTGGTGTCGATGGCCACGAAGGCCGTGTACGGCGAGGATCTGCTCGCGGCCGCGGGGATCGACCTCAAGCCTTACCTGAAGCGGGTCGGCGAGCGGCCGTCGGCGCAGCGCGTGACGGCCGACCGCAAGTCGGCGCAGGCGTTTGCATCGGCGAAGGGCTGAGGGCCGGCGCGTCAGGCGCAGGCCGCGCGGCTGAGGTCGGGAGAGGGTCAGGCCGGCTGCGGCCGGGCACCCGTCGGCG
Organism: Ideonella sp.; assembly: GCA_025458335.1. Lineage (GTDB taxonomy): Bacteria > Pseudomonadota > Gammaproteobacteria > Burkholderiales > Burkholderiaceae_C > JAIYCR01. Next base: position 44,879 of record JALOSQ010000004.1, on the reverse strand, counting down.
CCGCTTCGCCGGCGGAGGCGAGGCGCGCCGTGATTTCCTTGCGGTAGCGATTGAGCTCCTGCACGCTGCCGAAGCTGCGCTCGAACAGCAGGCCGAGGTTGTGCAGGATGCGCTCGACGACCTTCGTCTCCCAACTGCTGTCGAACTGGATCTGCCGATCCAGCCAATGCTCGAGCCACTGCGGGTCGGGGATGCGGCTTTGCACCGTGTCGCGCGGGAACAGTTGCGCGTTGACGTGCAGGTTGGTCGGGTGCAACGCCTGCGCCGTGCGGCGCGCGCTGGCCATCAGGACGCCCACCTTGGCGAACGCCGCACGAGCCTCGTCGCCACAGCGGGTGAGCGCACGCTTCATGTAGCGGAGGTAGGCGCCGCCGTGACGGGCCTCGTCGCGTGCGAGCGTCTCGTAGATGTGGCGGATGACCGGCTCGGTGTGCCACTCGGCGGCGCGCCGGTACCAGTGGTTCAGCCGGATCTCCCCGCAGAAATGCAGCATCAGCGTCTCGAGGGCCGGGGCCGGGTCGAACTCGAAACGCACCTCGTGCAGCTCCTGCTCGGACGGGACGAGTTCCGGTCGGAAGCGACGCAGGTACTCCATCAGCACCAGCGAGTGCTTCTGCTCCTCGAAGAACCACACGCTCATGAAGGCCGAGAAGTCGCTGTCATCGCGGTTGTCGCGCAGGAACATCTCGGTGGCCGGCAGCGCCGCCCACTCGGTGATGGCGTTCATCTTGATCGTGCGCGCCTGCTCCTCGGAAAGGAGGCTGGCATCGAACGAGGACCACGGGATGTCCGTGTCCATGTTCCAACGCACGGCTTCGAGCTGCTTGAAGAGTTCGGGGTACAGCATGGGTTTGTCCGGATCGAGCGCGCGAGTGTAGGCGCGACCCGCGGCGCACTCCAGCCGTGCAAACCACGGGCTCGCCGGCCCAGGGGCCATCAGGCCACCGACACGGGCCGGCGGGGCCGGACGGCGCGCTTCAGACAGCCGCTTCGCGCCAGCGCTGGACTTCGGGCTGAACGGCGGCGAGCGAGGCGATCGGCACGACCCCCTCGACGGTGCGGCGATGCAGCACCGGCGCGGTGCCACCCGCCCAGATTTCCATCTGCCGTGGGAGCTTCGAGCGCAATTCGCCCAGGCCTTCGACAACCTGGTTCGGGTTCATGCAGCCGGTGAACCCGAGCGCGACGATGTCGGCGCGGTGGGCGCCTGCGGCCAGCACGATGTCCCAGATGGGCGTCTGGACGCCGAGCGAAAGGCAGCGAGCGCCCTCGAGTGCGAAGATGGCCTCGGCCATCAGCAGACCCAGACCGTGGGGTTCGCCGGGGAAGGTGGTCAGCAGCACGCGCGGCCTTCCCGAGCGGGCGGCGTCCGGCACGCTGCCGATCGCGCTGCGCAGGACCACCTGCACCGCCTCGGTATACATGTGCTCCTCGAAGATCTCCATCTGGCCGCGCATCCAGGCATCACCGACCCGGGTGTTCAGCGGCGCGATGACCTCGGTGACGAATCGGCCGAGCCCGAGCCGGACCTGCGCCTGCGTCAGCTGGCGCCGTAGCGAATCCATGTCGTGTTCGCGGACGAGGTCCACGTACATGCGCAAGTCCGGTGCCCCGCTCGACTCCTCGACCCGCTGCGGGGAATCGACGGTGCTCTCGGTGAGCCGCTGCAACTCGTCGATCGCCATCGGCACGATGCGTCCCGGGCGATGCCCCGCATCCATCAGCCGCTTGATGATGCGAAGCTTCTCGACCTGCTCCAGCGGATACGCCCGCTCGCCGATCGAGTCGCGCTCGGGCGACGGGAAGCCGTATCGGCGCTCCCACACTCGAAGGGTGTCTTTGCTCAAACCGGTGTCGCGTTCGACCGCGGCGATCGACAACGTGATGGGTTTGATTTCGGCCCGGTTGTTCAAGGCAGCCTCTGGGGTGGGGACTACTGGCAAGAGACCGCTCACTGGCGGAAGCAGCGGAGCCAACGACCTATTTCTGTCTTAGACAAAAGCTTGTTCATGAGGCTTCGCATGCCTACTATAGGGTGCCGAGCCAAGTTTGCCTAGGACGCAATCAAGTCAGGGATGCTCAGTCAACTGTCCGTGACAGTCGCGTGTCTTGGATGATTCCCTGGCCGTCAGACCTCGTGGACACTTGACCATGGCCAGCGCGCGGTCTCGCCTTCCGATTCAGCGGGTTTCCGGGGTTCTGCAGTTCGCTGTATACTGATCAGTATCGCAATGAACGATATAGTCTTGTTCATGAGTCAGCCTCCTGTCACCCGCGTCGGCAGCGCGCCAGCGCTCCTCGAGTGCCGGCCGACGGAACTTCGCTCGACCACCGCGATCCATGGAGGCATACGGTGTGGCCGGCGCGGCGTCTCAGGATCGCGGCGCTCCGGATGCAGGCCGAACGGTTTTTCGTTGCAGGGACTTCCGGCGACGCCGGATGCAATCCGGGGGTGGTTCTCCTCCTCCTCCCTCCCTCCCTCCTTCGCCCTCGGGCGCCCTGCGACGGCTTTTCTTCTCCCCCTCGCGGGTCGGGCTTCGCTGGGCGGCCTGCGCGCCGCTCGCAGGTCGGTGACGGTCTGAGGCCGCGATGAGGCGCATCGCGGTCATCGGATCCGGCATCAGCGGCCTGGCGGCCGCGCACGCCTTGTCCGCCCGGCATCGGGTCACGCTGTTCGAGGCCGGCGAGTACTTCGGCGGACACACGAACACGGTGGACGTCACGCTCGATGGCGTCACGCATGGTGTCGACACCGGGTTCCTGGTCTTCAACGAGCGCACCTACCCGAACCTCATCCGGTTGTTCGGCGAACTCGGTGTCGAGCGCGCCCGCTCGGACATGTCGTTCTCGGTGCAGGTGCCGCAGGATGACTTCGAGTGGAGCGGCTCGAGCCTCAACACGGTGTTCGCGCAGCGCTCGAACCTGCTGCGGCCGTCGTTCTGGGGCCTGCTGTCCGACCTGCTGCGATTCAACCGTGTCACGACGGAGATCGCCCGAGCCAGTGACGAGGAGCGTCTGCGGATGCCGATCGGCGCCTTCCTCGAGCGCGAGCGCTTCGGAAGCGCGTTCCGCGACGGCTACCTGTTGCCGATGATCGCCTGCATCTGGTCCTGCCCGACCTCGCAGATGCTGGATTTCCCGATCTCGACCCTGATCCGCTTCTGTCACAACCACGGGCTGCTGCAGGTCAACGACCGGCCGCAGTGGTGGACGGTCAAGGGCGGCGCCCGCCACTACGTCGTGCGCCTGCTCGAGTCGATTGCCGATGCCCGACTGCGCACGCCGGTGCGCTCGGTCAGGCGCCTGGACGATGGCGCGGGTCCGATCGCCGTGGAGACCGATGCCGGCACGGAGCGCTTCGATGACGTCGTGATGGCCTGCCACAGCGACCAGTCGCTGGCGCTGCTGGCCGATGCCACCCCCGACGAGCGCGCAGTGCTCGGTGCGATCGGCTACCACCGCAACCGCGCGGTGCTGCACACCGACACCGCGCTGATGCCGCGCCGTCGTCTGGCGTGGGCCGCCTGGAACTACGAGCGCGCCGCCCGCCACGATGCGGAGCGTTCGGGGGTGTGCCTGCACTACTGGATCAACAAGCTGCAGCCGCTGCCCTTCCGCACGGACGTGATCGTCTCGCTCAACCCGGTCCGGGAGCCACGGCCCGAGTCCGTGATCGGCGAGTACGACTACGAGCACCCGGTGTTCGACCTGGCCGCGATCGACGCGCAGCGCCGGTTGCCCGCGCTGCAGGGTGGGCGCGGCACGTGGTTCTGTGGGGCCTGGACGCGCTTCGGCTTCCACGAGGACGGACTGCTGTCGGCCCTGACGGTGGTGCGTGCCATGCAGGATCGCGACGCCGGGCGTCCCTCGTCGCGGGCCGCCGAGGCCCTCACGGCATGACGCAGGCGCCCCCCACCGTCGACGCGCCGGCCGTGCAGGCCCTGATCGGGCAGGGCGAGGTGCGCCACCAGCGCCTGCGGCCTGCGCGACACGGGTTCGCCTATCCGACGTTCTTCGTGCTGCTGCCGATGCGCCGCTGGCGCGACGACCCGGATGCCGGCGGCGCGCTGGCCCGCAACCGCCGGGCGCTGATCGCCTTTCATGACGCCGACCACGGCGACGGCCGCAGCGACAGCCTCGCCTGGCTCGAAGCGATGCTCGCCGCCGAAGGCGTGACCGATGCCGACGGCGAGGTATGGCTTCACTGCTACCCGCGCGTGCTCGGCTATGCGTTCAAGCCGGTGAGCTTCTGGTACGCGCATCGGCGCGACGGCAGCCTGGCCGCCATCGTCGCCGAAGTGAACAACACCTTCGGCGAGCGCCACTGCTACCTGTTGCAGGGGCCGGACCTTCGCTTCGGCGTGGAGTGCCGCGCCCGCAAGGTGTTCCACGTGTCGCCGTTCTGCGATGTCGAGGGCGACTACCGCTTCCGCTTCCTGCGCACCGACCTGGCTCGCCTTGCGCCGGCGTCGGACCGCGAGACTGTCGGTCGAACGGTCGTCCGGATCGAGCACGACGATGCCGAGGGGCCGCTGCTCACGACCAGCGTGAGTGGCGAGCTCCGCCCGGCCACGGCACGGAACCTGCGTTCGCTGGCCGCCCGCATGCCGTTGATGACCCTGGGGGTCATTGCCCGCATCCATTGGCAAGCTCTGCAGCTGTGGTGGCGCAAGGTCCCCTTCCACCGCAAGCCCGAGCCCCCCGCTTCCTTCGTCACGCGCTGAACATGACCCACCAGACCGCTTCGGCCACCGGATTCACCCTGCCCGCCGGTGCACCCGCACCCGCGCGCGCCGTGATCTCGCTCCTGCGCCGCGTGCGCAACGGCTCGCTCGACGTGCAGCTGCCCAGCGGCGAGTCGATGCACTTCGGCACGCCGGGCGCCGAGCCGCGGGCCGCCATCCGGTTGCTCAACTGGAACGTGTGCAGCGCGGCCCTCAAGTCGGGCGACATCGGGTTCGCCGAGAGCTTCTTCGATGGCGACTGGACCACGCCCGACCTGACGGCGCTGCTGACGTTCTTCCTGCGCAACCGCGAAGACGTGGAGGCCGTCGTCTACGGGTCCTGGTGGGGCTCGCTGCTCTACCGCGTCAAGCACCTGCTGAACCGGAACTCGCGTCGCGGCAGCCGCAAGAACATCCAGGCGCACTACGACCTCGGCAACGACTTCTACCGCCTGTGGCTCGACCCGACCATGTCGTACTCGAGCGCCTGGTTCGAGGGCGACCGGCGCCGGCCGCTCGCGCAGGCGCAGTGGGCCAAGGTCCGACGCGCCCTGCTCGAGTGCGACGTCCGCCCGGGACACCGGGTGCTGGAGATCGGCTGTGGCTGGGGCGGCCTGGCCGAGCTCGCGGGGCGCGAGTTCGGCGCGCACACGACGGGCGTGACCCTGTCCACCGAGCAGCTGGACTACGCGCGGCAGCGCATGGACGGCGCCGGGCTCGCCGATCAGGCCGACCTGCGCCTGCAGGACTACCGCGACCTCGCGTCGAGCGGCGAGCGATTCGACGCGATCGCCTCGATCGAGATGTTCGAGGCGGTCGGCCGCGAGTACTGGCCCTCGTTCTTCCAGACGATCGCCGCGGTGCTCAAGCCCGGTGGCACGGCGTGCATCCAGTCGATCACGATCCGCGACGACCTGTTCGAGCGCTATGTCCGCTCGACCGACTTCATCCAGCAGTACATCTTTCCGGGCGGGCTGCTTCCCAGCCCCTCGCGCTTCCGCGCGGCCGCCGAAGCCTCGGGCCTGGAGGTGGTCAACGAGTTCGCCTTCGGCCCCGACTACGCCGAGACGCTCAAGCGCTGGCGCCACGCGTTCCTGCGCGAGGAGGCGGCGGTGCGCGGGCTCGGCTTCGACACCCGCTTCGTGCGGATCTGGGAGTTCTACCTCGCGTACTGCGAGGCCGCGTTCGAGACCGGCAGCACCGATGTCGTGCAGTTCACGCTGCGCCACCGGGCGGGCGGTTCGCACGCCGCCTGAACCCGCCGGCCCGCGTCGACCCGTCCCGCCGGCCACCCGTCGCGACTTCGATCCTTCCGCTGGAGCCCCTCATGCCCCACGTCCCGACCCTGCGCGAGCGTCGCCGCGCCCTGGCCGCGCTGGCCGCCCTGCCGCTCGCGGCGGCGAGCCTGCCGTCGCTCGCCAATGCACCGGCCACCGTCGCCCGACCGCGCGAGATCGAGTCCGAGCTGCCCGGCGCACTGCTGCGGGGGCAGGGACGCCTGCGCTTCCTGGGCCTGTCGGTGTACGACGCGCGCCTGTGGGTGGCCGACGGGTTCGAGCCAACCGCGTACGGTGCCGCCCCGCTCGCGCTGGAGCTCGTCTATGCCCGGCGCCTGGTGGGCCGGTTGATCGCCGAGCGCTCGCTCGAGGAGATGCAGCGCGTGCCCGGGATCAGCCCCGAGCAGGGCGCCCGTTGGCTCGAGGCGATGCGCGGCGTGTTCCCCGACGTCACGGCCGGGGACCGCATCACCGGCGTGCACCGGCCGGGCGCGGCCGCGCGCTTCTTCGTGAACGCGAACCTGCGCGGCGAGATCGCCGACCCCGAGTTCGCCCGGCGCTTCTTCGGCATCTGGCTGAGCCCCACCACCTCGGAGCCGGGCCTGCGCCAGTCGCTGCTCGGCGTCAGTTCGTGAGCGACGCCACGGCGTCGGCACGGGCGTGGCCGTGAGCGCGGCCTGGGCCGGTGCGTGGCCCGACGACCGACCGCTCGGCGGCCTGCGATATGGCGCGCTCGGGCTGCCGCTGGCGTTCGTCGCGCTGCCGCTGTACGTCATCCTGCCCAACCACTATGCGCAGGCGTTCGGCGTTCCGCTGGCGGCGCTGGGGCTGGTCCTGCTCGGAGCGCGACTGCTCGATGCGTTCGCCGACCCGCTGATCGGCCGGTGGGCCGATGCGCTGCTCGGCCGTGGCGCCCTGCGGGCGTGGACCATCACGGTCCTGGCCGCCGTTGTCCTGGCGCTGGGCTTCCGGGCCTTGTTCTTCCCCCCGGTCCAGGGATCCGGGGCGCTGCTGGCCTGGTGCGCGGCGATGCTCGCCGTCACCTACCTCAGCTACAGCACCGTCACCGTGGTGCACCAGGCCTGGGGCGCGCGGCTCGGCGGCGACGCCCCACAGCGCGCCCGCGTGGTGGCCTGGCGCGAGGGGATGTCGCTGGCCGGCGTGCTGGTGGCGAGCGTTCTGCCGTCGGTCGCCGGGCTTTCGGTGACCACCGTGGTGTTCGCCGCCCTGCTGCTTGCCGGCGTCGTGGTGTTGCGAGCCGCGCCCGCGCCCGCGCCGTCGTTGACGGACGAACCGCCGGTGTCGATGGCCCTGCCGTTCCGCACGCCCGCGTTCCGCAGGCTGCTCGGGATCTACCTGCTGAACGGCATCGCCAGCGCGATCCCGGCGACGCTGGTGCTGTTCTTCATCGCCGACCGCCTCGACGCCAAGGCCTACGAGCCGATGTTCCTGGCCGGGTACTTCGCCGCGGGCGCCCTGTCGATCCCGCTGTGGGTTCGCGCCGTGCGCCGTTTCGGGCTGCCGCTGGCCTGGCTCGCCGGCATGGTCCTGGCCATCGCCGTCTTCATCTGGGCGGCGCTGCTGGGGACCGGTGACGTCTGGCCCTACATGGCGGTGTGCGTGCTCAGCGGCGTGGCGCTCGGCGCGGACCTGACCATCCCGGGCGCGATGCTGGCCGGCGTGATCCAGCGGGCCGGCCACGGACGCCAGGCCGAGGGGGCGTACTTCGGCTGGTGGAACTTCGCGACCAAGTTGAACCTGGCGCTTGCCGCCGGCCTGGCCCTGCCGGCTCTGCAGTGGTTCGGCTACGAGCCCGGTGCCCGCAGCGACGAGGCCCTCACCGCGCTGACGCTGGCGTACTGCCTGCTGCCCTGCCTGCTCAAGGGCCTGGCGGTCGGTCTGCTGTGGGTCCTGTGGATCCGACCCGCGGAGGCGTCCTGAGCGCTGCGCACCCAGCCGTCCGGTCCGCGACTGCCCCGCGACCCGAAACCCTGTCCCCGAAGGAGAAGACCTCATGCAACGCCGTACCCTGCTGACCGGCGCGGCCGCGACCGCCGCGCTCGGGCTCGGTGCCTGTGCCTCCTCGCCCACGCCGGCCGACTACGCGGGCGAAAAGCCCCTGCTCGACCTGCGCCAGTACTTCAACGGCAAGCTCATTGCCCACGGCGTCTTCACGGACCGCGCGGGCAAGGTCGCGCGCCGCTTCGTCGTCGACATGGACTGCCGGTGGGAGGGCAACCAGGGCGTGCTCGACGAGCGCTTCCTGTACAGCGACGGAAAGACCGAGCGGCGCGTCTGGCGCCTGACCTACCAGGGTGACGGCCGCTACACCGGCACCGCCGACGACGTGGTCGGAACCGCCAGCGGCCAGACCTCGGGCAACGCGTTCTTCTGGGCGTATACGCTGCGCCTGCCGGTGGGCGAGCGTGTGTTCGAGGTGCAGTTCGACGACTGGATGTGGCTGGTCGACGAGCGCGTCATGCTCAACAAGGCCGTGATGAGCAAGTTCGGCATCCGCCTGGGTGAGGTCACACTCTCGTTCACCAAGCTGTAAGCATCCCTCCAGAGGACGCCGCACCATGCCGCTCAACCCCCCGATCACCGACTGGACCGGCCGCGTGTGCTGGCTGGTCGGGGCCTCCACCGGCATCGGCCGTGCGACGGCCGAGGCACTGCATGCCCGTGGCGCCCAGGTGATCGTCTCGGCCCGAAGCGCCGAGGCCCTGGCCGACTTCGAGCGCGGTCACCCGGGTGCGGTCGGCCTCGCGGTCGACGCCACCGACCGCGAGGCGATGCGCGGTGCGGCACGGCAGGTGGTCGATCGTTTCGGGCGCATCGACCTGGTCATGTACTGCGCCGGCTACTACAAGGCGATGCGCGCGACCGCGTTCGACCTGGACGACGCGCTGCGGCACGACCAGGTGAACTATGTCGGCGCGCTGCACCTGCTCGATGCGGTGCTCCCCACGCTGCTGGCCCAGCGACAGGGCCACCTGAGCCTGGTGTCGAGCGTGGCCGGCTACCGCGGGTTGCCACAGGGCCTGGCCTACGGTCCGACCAAGGCGGCACTGATCAACCTGGCCGAGACGCTGTACCTCGACCTGCAGCCCCGCGGGGTGGCGGTGTCGCTGATCAACCCGGGCTTCGTCGAGACGCCGCTGACCGCTCAGAACGAGTTCCGGATGCCCGCGCTGATCACGCCAAAGCAGGCCGCCACCGACATCCTCGCCGGATGGGGCGCCGGCTCGTTCGAAATCCACTTCCCCAAGCGCTTCACGGTCTGGCTGAAGACGCTCAAGCACCTGTCCGACGGCCTTTACTTCAAGGCGGTACGGCGGGCCACCGGCCTGTGAGCGCGCCGCGGCCGGCCCCGGCAGATGCGCGCGTGGCGCGGATCGTCGACTACTTCGAGTCGCTGTCGCCTGCGGCGCTGCAGCGGCTCGGCGAGGTCTATGCGGACGACGCCCGATTCAAGGATCCCTTCAACGAGGTCACGGGCGTGCCCGCGATCCGCGAGGTGTTCGAGCACATGTACCGCGCGCTCGACGAGCCGCGCTTCGTGGTGCACGAGGCCGTGACCGAGGGTGACCAGTGTTTCCTGACCTGGGACTTCGTGTTCCGCTTCAAGCGGTTCACGCCCGAGTTGCAGGCGGTGCGCGGCGCCTCGCACCTGCGGCTCGATGCGACGGGCCGCATCGCCATGCATCGCGACTACTGGGACGTCGCCGAGGAGCTCTACGAGAAGCTGCCGGCCGTCGGGGCGCTGATGCGCTGGCTCAAGCGCCGCGCGAGGTCCTGAGGCCGAGGCCGCCGGGCGGCCGCGAACGGCTCAGCGCAGCCAGCCCTTGCGCCGGAAGTACACGAACGGCGCAATCACCGACAGCGCCATCAGTACCAGCGCGAACGGGTAGCCCAGGCGCCAGCTCAGCTCGGGCATGTACTGGAAGTTCATGCCGTAGATGCTCGCGATCAGCGTCGGCGGCAGCAGGCCGACGGCGGCCACCGAGAAGATCTTGATGATCTTGTTCTGGTTGATGTTGACGAAGCCCGTCGTCGCGTTCATCAGGAAGTTGATCTTGTCCGACAGGAAGGTCGTGTGCGAGTCGAGCGAGTCGATGTCGCGCAGGATCTGGCGAGCCTCCTCGAACTGCTCGGCGTTGAGCATGCGTGCGCGCATCATGAAGCTGACCGCGCGGCGCGTGTCCATCATGTTGCGCCGGATGCGGCCGTTCAGGTCCTCCTCGCGGGCGATCGCGGCCAGCGCCTCGCCGGCGGTCTGGTCGTTGACGTCTTCGCGCAGCACGCGGGCCGACAGCATGTCCAGGCTGTCGTAGATGCCTTCGAGCGCGTCGGCCGAGTACTCGGCGTCGGCGTCGTACAGCTTGAGCAGCACGTCCTTGGCGTCCTCGATGAGGGCGGGAATGCGGCGCGCGCGCAGCCGCAGCAGCCGGAACACCGGCAGGTCCTCGGCATGCACCGAGAACAGCACCCCCTCCTTCAGGATGAAGGCCACGCGCACGTTGCGCGGGCGTGCCCCTTGCGGGCCCTCGTCGCCCTCGATCAGGAAGTCAGAGCGGATGTGCAGTTCGCCGTTGTCTTCCTCGTAGAAGCGGGCCGACTCCTCCAGGTCGTCGTCCACCGCATCCGCCGGGATCGACACGCCGAAGCGCTGCGTGATCCAGCGCTTCTCCTCGGCCGTGGGCGCCTCCAGGTCGACCCACACCGGCCTGACCCCGGCCAGCGTGTCGAGGTCGTCGAACTCCTCCTGGATGAGCCGGCCGTTGGCGAGCCGGAACACGTTGAGCATCGGGTCTCCCGGGCTGGGGGGCACGCGGGTGGCGCCTCCACGCGAAATTCTCGCACCGCACTGCGCTGCACCGCACCGCGGTCACGTGCGAGCGGGCGGAGGAGGCAGGGCGTGCGAAACGGGGTCGCCTCGGCGCTGCCGTCAGCGCAACGCGCCTCGCGCGTCGACCGGCCACATCGCTTCGACCTGGCCGTGGTCGAGCCCGCCGCGCACGACAACGTAGGCGTCGTGCAGGTTGACCGTCGGATCGCAGTGGCCGGGCACGAGCCACACGCACTCCCCGAGCGTCGGCAGCGCCGAAGGATCGGCACCCGGCTGCAGCACCAGCAGGCCGTGCTCGTCGCCGCCGTTGGCGACGTCGAGCGGCTGCCGCCACACCGCGGGGGAGCCGCTGTCCAGCGCGTACGCCTTGTGGCCGGCGTCGATGACCGCGTGGCCCGATGCCCGGCTGACGACCTGGGCGCGCACGAACAGCGCGTGTTCGAACCGTGGCGCGTCCGGGTCCGGGTCGTTGTCGGCGTAGTCGCGGTCCATGAACACGTAGGACCCGGCCTGCAGTTCGTCCCACACGCCGCTCGCCGCGTCGATCGCGAGGGTACCCGTGCCGCCTCCGGTCACCCTGCCACAGGGCACCTCGGCCGCCGCGAGGGACGCGCGCGCCTCGGCCACGGCGTGCGCCGCCGCCTGCACGGCGGCCTCGCGCTCGGTCCTCGATCGAAGGTGCTGTGCCCGGCCGTGGTAGGCCTGCAGCCCCTCGACCGGCACGCCCCGGTCGGCCAGGGCGCGGGCCAGGGCACCCGCGGCAGCCGGCGGTACGCCGCAGCGTCCATGCCCGACGTCGACCTCGACGTAGGCCCCGACGCGGGTGCCGTGCATCGCCGAGGCCGCGGCCAGTCGCTCGGCTCCCTGCACGGAATCCACGGCCACTGCAACGTGGCGGTGAGCGGCCAGTCGCGCCAGGGCCTCGAGGCGCCGTGGGTCGATCACCTGGTTGCTGACGTAGATGTCGTCGATGCCCTTCTCGGGCCCGGCGAGGGCGATCGCCTCCGAGGTCTTCTGGACGCAGACCCCGACCGCGCCCGCGGCCACCTGCCGCTGGGCGATCGCGATCGACTTGTGCGTCTTGGCGTGCGGCCGCAGGCGCCGGCCGTGCGAAGCGACGAAGGCGGCCATGCGCGCGATGTTGCGGTCCAGCGCATCGAGGTCGATCACCAGGGCCGGGGTCGGCACCGTCCCGACCGGGTCTGCCGGGATCGGGTCGAAGCGCTGCCCCTGGCTCATGCCGACGCCCCCGGCGCGGACGACTCGGCCGCCTCGTCCAGCGCCGGATCGTCGAGGTGCAGGGTATCGCCCCAGCCGACCAGGGTGAACCCGTCGGGGGTGTGCAGCAGGCGGTTGATGCTGGCGTTGGCCAGCGCCCAGGTGCGGGTGGCGCGCAGGTCCACGCGGGTCGCGGCGCGGTACAGGCAATCGAGCACGCCGCCGTGCGCCACCAGGGCGACGGCCTCGCCGCGATGGGCCTCGCACAGCGCGGCGGCGGCCGCGACGACGCGGTCGTAGAAGTCGGCCAAGACCTCGCCATCGGGCGGGCCGTAGGCGGGGTCGCGCTCGCGCCAGCGTCGATGGTCCTCGGGCCAGCGCGCCTCGATCTCGGGAAAGGTCATGCCCTCGAAGCAGCCGAAGCCACGCTCGCGCAGCCGGGGATCGGGCCGAGCCTCGAGCCCCAGCCGCGCGGCCAGCGGGGCGGCGGTCTCGCGCGCGCGGGCGAGGTCGCTGGTGTAGATCGCCGCCAGCGGTTCGGTGGCCAGCGCGTGGGCCAGTCGACGCGCCTGCCCCAGGCCGACCTCGCTCAGCGGGATGTCGAGGTGTCCCTGGATCCGGCCCTTCGCGTTCCAGGCGGTTTCGCCGTGGCGGATGGCGAGGAGGCGGGTGACCTGCATCGCGGGCGCCCGTTCAGCCGCGCACGAGGCGCCGGTTCAGTGTGTAGGTGCCCGACAGGGTCGCCTCCGCCAGCACGTGCGGGTAGATGGCGCGGCGCAGCGCATTGCCGTCGAACGGGTCGGCCACGGGGGCGCGCTCGACGTCGAGCGCGTACAGCGTGAAGACGTAGTGATGCACGAGCGAGTCGTTGAATGGGGGGAACGGACCGTCGTACCCGAAGTACGGCCCGGCCATCGCGGGGTCGCCCGAGAACCAGCGTGTGTAGTCGTTCAGCCCGTGGCGAGCGCCGTGCAACGTGGCCGGGCCCGGCTTGCCGCGCGCAACGAAGCCGCTCGAGAACTCGCCTTCGCGCAAGGACGTGATCCCGACCGGCAGGTCGGCCAGCACCCAGTGGAAGAAGTCGATCCGCGGCAGATCCTCCGGCACCTCGCGGTCGGGGCGGTTGACATCGTCGGCCACGCTCGGCACGTCGAAGTCGTGGCAGATCAGCGAGAAGCTGCGCGTGCCGGCCGGCACGTCGCCCCAGGCCAGGGGCGGGCTCAGGTTGTCCGAGTTCTCGACGTGCCCGTGCCGGTCCAGACGCCCGGCCGCGTGCCGGGCCGGAATGGCCTCGCCGTTGATCCAGCTGTCGCTCCAGAGCTTCATCGTGCGACGGCGGTCTAGACGCCCCAGACGATGACCACGCGCCCGGCCAGCGCACGCTTCATCATGTCGAGCAGGGGCCAGGCCCGCTGCTTCAGCGAGATGCGGTCACCGGCGCGCGGATCGTCCTCGTCGCCGCCGGCCGCGGCGCGCGACGCCTCGTCGGCGCTGATGGCGGCCTCGAGCGCGGCGATCAGCGCGGGCAGGTCGGCGACCTCGAAGATGCCCTTCGGGGCGGGCTCGCGCCCGAGGATGCCCAGCAGCCGGTTGCCGATCGGCTCGGTCATGATGACATCACCCGAAGCCTTGGACTTGAACTTGTAGAGCATGGGTCAGCAGGGGGCCGGACGCCGATCGCATCGCACCGGGAGGCGCTGCGCCGGATCTCGGCTCAGCGGGTTCGAGGGATCGATTGTGCGACGGCCTGGCCGCGAGGGTCGGGCCGCAGGCTTCATGAGGCGCGGCAGGTGGGCCCGCGCGGGTCGCCGCCCGGCTGCCTGGCGACCTCAGGACTGCGCGCGCGGTCGCCCCACGGGGCGTCGGGGGCGCAGCGGGAGCACCGCCGCGACCGGGGCGCGTTCCGCGTGGCGATCGGGCACCTTGAGGCCGTTGCCCGTGCGGGCGACGCGGGGCACGGCGGCCTGCGCCGCGGTCCGCCACTCCCCGCCGGCCCAGCGCCGCTCGAACTCGTCGAGCGACAACGGGCGCGCCTTCAGGTAACCCTGCATCACGTGGCACCCGATGTCCTGCAGGTACTGGCGCTGCGCCTCGGTCTCGACCCCCTCGGCGACGACGTTCATGCGCAGCGCCCGCGCCATCGCGACGATCGCCTGGACGATGGCCGAGTCGCTGTCGGCGCCGGGCAGGGACGCGACGAAGCTGCGGTCGATCTTGAGGCGCGAGATCGGGAAGCGCTTGAGCACCGCCAGGCTCGAGTAGCCGGTTCCGAAGTCATCCAGCGCGAGTCGCACGCCCAGCGCGTCGAGTTCCTTCAGGCGGGCCAGGGCCTCGCAGGCCTCGCCGACGAGGATCGACTCGGTCAGCTCGAGTTCGAGGCCTGCGGCCGGCAGGCCGGCCGCGTCGAGGGTGCCCGCCACCCGGTCGACGAAGTCCGGATGGCGGAATTGCAGGGCCGACACGTTGACCGACATCGGGACGCGCAGACCCTGGCGCCACCACATCGCCGCGTGGCGCACCGCCCGGTCCAGCACCCACTGGCCGAGTTCGACGATGAAGCCGCTGTCCTCGGCGACCGGGATGAACCGCGCGGGCCCGATCTCGCCCAGGACGGGGTCGCGCCAGCGGGCCAGCGCCTCGACGCCGGCGAGCGTGCCGTCGGCCAGGTCGAACTGCGGCTGCACGTCGACGCGGAAATGGCCGCCGGGCAGTCCCTGACGCATGGCGTGGTCCAGTTCCAGCCGGTCACGCAGCTCGACATTGCGGCGCGGCTGGTAGAAGCGGTAGGTGGCCCGCCCGGCCTCCTTGGCGCGCCGCACCGCCGCGTCGGCGTGCCTCAGCAGCGACTCGAGGTCGCGCCCGTCGGTGGGTGCCAGCGCGATGCCGATGCTGCAGGTGAGCGTGAACGGGCGGCCGTCGAGTTCGAAGCTCGGGGCGAGCGCGTCCAGCAGCCGCCGGGCACAGGCCTCGGCCCTGCGGGCATCGGCCTCGCGCAGGCCGATCGCGAACTCGTCGCCCGCCAGGCGCGCCATGACATCGCCGTCGTCGACGGCCCGCCGCAGGCGACGCGCCGCCTCGGCGAGCGCGCGGTCGGCCGCCTCGGGGCCGAGCGATTCGTTGACCGCCCGAAAGCGGTCCAGGTTCACCAGCAGCAACGCCGCCGCGCCCGACCCGTCGAGTGGGTTACCCAGCCGGTGCTGCATCCGCTCGGCGAAGTGGCGGCGGTTGGCCAGGCCCGTGAGCGCGTCGGTGTGGCTGAGCCGTTCGATCTCGGCGCGCGAGCGCTGGTGCTCGGTCAGGTCGCGGCAGGCCAGGACGCGACCGATCGGCGCCCCCCGGCTCAACAGCGGTCGACTGACGATCTCGAGCAGCGTGCCGGCGTGCAGCTGCACCAGGTCGCGGGTCTCGATCATCGCGGCGGCGTCCCAGCGCTGGTGCATCGACGCCCAGCCGGACGGATCGCTGACGCTGCGGGCCAGCCATGCCCGCACGGCCTCGTCGTCGCGCTGCTCGAGCAGGTCCGCCGGCAGGCGCCAGAGGGCCGCGAAGCGGCGGTTGAAGTGGAGCAGGCGACCGCCGAGGTCGATGACCAGCAGGCCGTCGGCCGTGGACTCCATCGTGGCCTGGAGCTCGGCCACGCGGGACTCGAGTTGCTGGCGCAGCTCGGCCTCGGCCCCGCGGTCATGCAGGGCCACCAGCCACAGGCCGTCGCCGGCACCGGCGGGCAGTCGGGTCACGCGCACGGCCACCGGGCGCGTTCGTCCGTCGCAGTCGACGAGCCAGCTGTCGTGGTCGCGCGAATCCCCCGGCGCCCATGCGTCGCCGGCCTCAGCGGCTTCTTCCCAGACGGCCAGGTCGGCCGGGGTGGTCGCGAACTCGGTGAAGCGGCGTCCCAGCAGCCCGGCGGCCGGCAGGCCGAACAGGCTGGCACAGGCCGCGTTGGCGGCGACGATCTCCTGCCGCTGCGGCTCGACCAGGCACACCGCATCGATCAGACCGTCGAGCAGGCCCGCCCAGCGCACCGGGGCGCCGTGCGCGACGGTCATGCGGCCTCCGCCAGCGGCTCGTCCTCCGCCGGCGACACCGGCTCGAAGAAGTACGTCATCCGCGGGCGCGGCGACAGGAAGTCCAGCGCGTTGCGGGGCAACTGGTCGGCTTTCAGGCTGCGTCGGATGCCCAGGCGGGGCTCGGTCTCGAGGTTCAGCACCAGGGCCTCCTCGTGCCGCTCGCCGGGCGCGTGCACCAGCACCCGGGGCTTGAGCGGACGCGACGAATTGACGGCCACCACCATGGCGAAGCGGTCGTCGGTGAGCTGCACCAACGAGCCCGGCGGGTAGACGCCCATCATCTTGATGAACGCCCCGAGGATCGCCGTGTCGAAGCGCCGTACCCCGTGCGTGGCGTTGCCCTCGGCGAAGAGGCGGCTCATCGCCTCGTGCGGCGTGAGTGCCCGGCTCGGCACATGGGGGTTGCACAGGTTGTCGTAGCGGTTGACCAGCGCCACGATGCGCGCCGCCGCGGTCATGCGGTCGACCCCGAGCCGCGCCGGGAAGCCGCTGCCGTCGGCATGTTCGTGATGCTGGGCGATGACCAACTGGGCGCCCGTGGGCACCTGCATGCGGCGCGCGTGCAGCAGGCCCTTGGCGACATGCTCCTGGTACAGCGCCACCTCGTGCGGCGAGAAGTGATCCTCCCGATGCCGCACCCGGTCGGGCAGGTCGATCTTGCCCAGGTCGTGCAGCAGCGCGCCCTGGCCCAGGTCCAGCATCTCGCCCTCGGGCAGGCCCAGCGCCCGTCCCATCAGCAGCGAGATCACGGCCACGTTCACGGCGTGCATCGCCACCTTGTCGCCAGCCGTCTCGGTCAGCAGCCGCACGGCCATCTCACCGGGCTGCAGGAGCTTGTCGACCAGGGCCCGGGTGAGCGCCTGCGACTGTTGGCCAGCCTCCTCGGCGCGGGCCGGGGCGAGCGCGAAGACCTGCCGGCAGGCCTGTGAAGCCTCGGCGAACTGGCGCTCGCACTGGCGCAGGGACGCGCGTTCGGCGACCAGCCGTGCCCGCCGCAGGGCCGCCGCGTCGAGCACGACCGCGGGCGCGGCCGGCTCGCCTTCGGCTGGCGCGCCGGGTTCGGCCGCAGCCTCGTCCGCTGCGGTGGGCGTGCCCATTGGCGCGGCGCGCGTGCTCAAGGGCACGGATGCGCTGGAAGCCCCGGTCAGGCGGCCGACGCCGGTCGACGCGAACTCGCTGCGCTCCGGGCTGTAGCGAACGCGGGCCACGCCCAGCGACCGGATCGTGGCGATCTGGGCGTCCGAGGTGATCCGGAAGCTGCTCAGCGGGAACGGGTGCGACCACCAGCCACCGTCGAGGTGGACGAAGTGGCCGACGCGCAGCTCGCGCACGTCCAGGGTCGGGAGGGTTTCTTGGGGCTTCATCGGGGCCTGCGGGCACGCTCGGGAGCGGCCGGCCTGTTTCATTTCGGCCGCGGCGGCGCGGACTTGACGGCCCGGGATGTCAACCCTGTCGCGGAAGTGCGTCACGCCGAGGCGGTGCGGCGGGGTCGTCGGCGCCCGCCCGGCGGTCGGGGGGGCGCGGCCGTCGCGTCGGCCGAGGTCGCACAATGACGGGCTCGATCAGGAGACCACGATGGCCGAAGCCTTCCTCTGCGACGCCTTGCGGACCCCGTTCGGGCGGTACGGCGGCGCGCTGTCCCCGGTGCGCCCGGACGACCTCGCCGCGATCCCGATCCGGGCGCTGGTCGAGCGCCACCCCGACCTCGACCCCGCTGCGATCGAGGACGTGCTGCTGGGCTGTGCCAACCAGGCGGGCGAGGACAACCGCAATGTCGCCCGCATGGCGGCCCTGCTGGCCGGCCTGCCGGTCGAGGTGCCCGGCGGGACGATCAACCGCCTGTGCGGCTCCGGGCTGGACGCCGTCGGCACCGCGGCGCGGGCCATCCGCAGCGGAGAGGCATCGCTGATGGTGGCCGGCGGCGTGGAGAGCATGAGCCGGGCGCCGTTCGTGATGCCCAAGGCCGATGCCGCGTTCAGCCGGGCCAATGCGGTCTACGACACCACGATCGGCTGGCGCTTCGTGAACCGGCTGATGAAGGAGCGCTACGGCGTCGACTCGATGCCCGAGACGGCCGAGAACGTCGCGGCTGACTTCGCGATCGAGCGCGACGCCCAGGACCGGATGGCCCTGGCCAGCCAGCGCAAGGCCGTCGCGGCCCAGCAGGCTGGCGTGTTCGATGCCGAGATCGTGCCGGTCACGATCGCCCAGAAGAAGGGCGACCCGCTGGTCGTCGCCCGCGACGAGCACCCGCGCGAGACGAGCCTGGAGGCCCTGGCGAAGCTCAAGGGCGTGGTCCGGCCGGACGGCACCGTGACCGCCGGCAACGCCAGCGGCGTCAACGACGGTGCCTGTGCGCTGCTGGTGGCCAACGAGGCGGCGGCGCGCCGGCACGGGCTCGCGCCTCGGGCCCGTGTGGTGGGCATGGCCACCGCCGGGGTGCCGCCCCGCATCATGGGCATCGGCCCCGCGCCGGCGACGCGCAAGGTGCTGGCGCTCACCGGCCTCACGCTGGCGCAGATGGACGTGATCGAGCTCAACGAGGCCTTCGCCGCGCAAGGCCTGGCGGTGCTGCGCCAGCTCGGCCTGCCCGACGACGACCCGCGCGTCAACCCGAACGGGGGCGCGATCGCGCTCGGGCATCCGTTGGGGGCCAGCGGGGCCCGCCTGGTCACCACCGCGATGAACCAGCTGCACCGCACCGGCGGACGCTACGCGTTGTGCACCATGTGCATCGGGGTCGGGCAGGGCATCGCGGTGGTGATCGAACGCGTGTAGCCCGGGCCCGGCGACACGCCGCCGCCACAATCCGTCCGTGGGCGAGTTCGACCTCATTGCACGTCACTTCACGCGGCCGGTCCGGCGTGCCGTGCTCGGCGTCGGCGACGACTGCGCGCTGCTGGCGCCGACGCCGGGTCACCAGCTCGCCGTGTCGACCGACACCCTCAACGAAGGGCGGCACTTCCTGTCGACGGTGGCGCCCGAGGCCCTCGGGCACAAGTGCCTGGCGGTCAACCTGTCCGACCTCGCGGCGTGCGGGGCGACGCCACGCGCCTTCACGCTGGCCCTGTCGATGCCGCGCGTCGACGAGGCCTTCCTCGACGGCTTCGCACGCGGCCTGCTGGCGCTGGCCGACCGCCACGACTGCGAACTGGTCGGCGGGGACACCACCGCGGGCCCGCTGGCCATCACCGTGACCGTGATCGGCGAGGTGCCCGCGGGGCAGGCGCTGCTGCGTTCGGGAGCCCAACCCGGCGACGAGCTGTGGGTGAGCGGGACGCTGGGCGACGCCCGGTTGGCGCTGGAGGTGTTCCGCGGGCGGGTGCCGACGGCTGATCTGGGGGTGGTGGAGGCGTTCGACCAGGTGCGCCGCGCGATGGAGTGGCCCGAACCGCGCGTGGCGCTCGGACAGGCGCTGCGCGGGCTGGCGAGTGCGGCCATCGATGTGTCCGACGGACTGCTCGGCGACCTCGGGCACGTGCTGGCGCGGTCCGGGGTCGGCGCCTGCGTCGAGGCCGACCGGCTGCCCTGCAGCGCGGTGCTCCGGGCCCAGCCCGACGAGCGGCGCCGCGAACTGGGGCTGGCCGGTGGTGACGACTACGAGCTGCTGTTCACGGCCCCGCCAGGCGCGGCCGAGGCCGTGCGGTCAGCGGCGCTGGCGGTGTCAGTGCCGGTGACGCGGATCGGTCGTATCGAGAGCATGCCGGGACGGCGGGTGGTCGACCGTGACGGGCGTGTGCTGGACCGGCCGTGGCCGGGGTTCGACCACTTTGCCCCCGGGTCGGACCGGTGAGCACCGAGCCTGTGCCGGGGAGTGCCGATCGGTCCGCCGAACCCTCGGCCGATCCCGCTGCGGCGCCCGCGGCGCAGGCCGTCCCGCCGGTGACTCGCCAGGACGCAGCGGCGGCCGGCCCGCGGCGTGCGACGGCCCGCTTCATGCTCCGGCACCCCGCGCACCTCGTGGCCCTGGGGTTCGGCAGCGGGCTTGCGCCCTGGGCGCCGGGCACCGTCGGAACCTTGTGGGCGTGGCTGGCCTTCACCGTGTTCGACCGTTGGCTCGACGCCTGGGGCTGGGGGGTCGTGATCGCCGTCGGCCTCGGCGTGGGCTGGTGGGCTTGCACGGTGACGGCTCGGCACCTGCAGGTCGAGGACCCGTCGGCGATCGTGTGGGACGAGATCGTGGCCTTCTGGCTGGTGCTCTGGCTCGTGACGCCAGCCGGACTCTTGGCGCAGGCGGCGGCCTTCGGCCTGTTCCGCCTGTTCGACGCGGCCAAGCCCGGCCCGGTGGGCTGGGCCGATCAGCGGTTCAAGGCCCGGGGCCGCCCGGTCGGCATGGCGCAGGGATTCGGCATCGTGTTCGACGACCTGGTCGCCGCGGGGTGCACCTTGTTGGTCATCGCGGTCTGGCGAACGGCCGTGGGTTGAGGAGCGCGGCATGCACCACCCGGACAACGGCGAGGAGGGGGCCGCGGGACCCGAGGCCTGGCACGACCTGCGGCCGTTCGAATCGCGGGTGCAGTCCCTGGCCGAAGCCCTGCATCGCCGGCAGTGGCGCCTGGCCACCGCAGAGTCGTGCACCGGGGGTCTGATCGCCGCCGCCTGCACGGCCGTGCCCGGTTCGAGCGACTGGTTCGAGCGTGGCTTCGTGACCTACTCCAACGCCGCGAAGACCGAGTCGCTCGGCGTCGAGGCCGACTTGATCGCTCGGCATGGGGCGGTGAGCGAACCAGTCGCGCTGGCCATGGCAGCCGGGGCGCTGGAACGCACGCCTGCCGACCTCGCGGTGGCCGTCACCGGGATCGCCGGCCCGACCGGCGGCAGCGCGGACAAGCCGGTCGGGCTGGTCTGGTTGGCCGTGGCGTGCCGTGGCGAGGCGGCCCGTGCTTGGCGCCTTCAACTGGCCGGCGATCGCGCCGCGGTGCGCGGCCAGACCGTCCGGCGCGCGCTGGAGGCGCTCATCGAGGTCGCGCGCGCCAGATAGGCGCGGGGCCGAGGCGTCCGAAGCGCCCGGCTGGCGGCCTCACGCGCCGGCGAAGCGCAGCGTCTGCTGTCGCACCACCTCCGGCAGGTACTGCTCGCGGTCCTGCACCTCGCGCAGCCACGCCGCATCGCTGCAGGCGTCGCGCTCCAGCAGGCCGCGCAGCAGGCGCAGGCCCGCCTCGGCCTGCAACTCGATCGCGTGCGACTCCACCTTGGCCAACGTCTCCAGGATCAGCGAGCGGATCGGCCGGTGCTCGGCCGTGCGCGAGTCGACCACCACCCCGTCCAGGCCGAAGCGACAGGCCTGGAAGCGGTTGTAGGTGTAGGCGAGGTAGTCGTCCTCGTGCGGTTGCACCGGGCGCTCCAGCACCAGCCAGCGTGCCACGCACTGCAGGTAGGCCGCGATCGCCGCGGCCTTGTCCACCGTCAGCGGCGTGTCCATCACGCGCACCTCGATCGTGCCGTACTCCGGCTTGGGGCGGATGTCCCAGTAGAAGTCCTTCATCGACTGGACCACGCCGGTGCGGGCCATCTTGTCGAAGTAGTCGCTGAACGATGCCCAATCGAGCGCGAAGGGGGCGCGGCCGGACAACGGGAACGCGAACACGGAGTTCAGCCGCGCCGACTGGAAGCCGGTGTCGTGGCCCTGCACGAAGGGCGACGACGCCGACAGCGCGATCGCGTGAGGCACATAGCGCGACATCGCATGCAGCAGCCACAGCGCCTCGTCGGGCCCGGGGCAGCCGATGTGAACGTGCTGGCCGAACACGGTGAACTGCTTGGACAGGTAGCCGTACAGCTCCGAGACCTGCCGGTACCGCGGGGTGTCGACGATGCGCCGCGCGCTCCACTCCTGGAAGGCGTGCGTGCCGCCGCCGGCCAGCGCCAGGTTCATCCGCCCGGCGGCCTCGACCAGCACGTCGCGGGCCTCGCGCAGCTGGCTGAGCACGTCGGCATGGCGCTCGCAGACACCGGTCGAGGTCTCGACCATGCTGCTGGTGATCTCCGGCTTCACGTCGGCCACCAGGCGGCGCTTGCGGGCCATCGGCTCGGCCACCCGAAGCAGGTCGACGGATCCCGGCGCCAGGTCGTAATCGTGGCGGAGGCTCATGGCGTATCCCTCCGTCCGGGCGAGCGCGGCTCGATGTCGCCGGCGAAGCGCAGCGCCGCGCGCACCACCAGCGGGGCGGCGAACTCGGTGAGCGCGATCATCGCCAGCAGCAGCGGCAGCATCGCGGCGCCGGCGACGGGGTGCCGCAGCGCGTAGTCCAGTCCCATGACCCATGCGGTGGCCGACAGCGGCAGCAAGCCGCCCGCGAGGGCCCCGGCCTGTCGCCAGCCCAGGCCGCTCGGCAGCGCCAGCGCAGCCACGGCGGCGGCCTTGGCCAAGGCCCGCACCGCGAGGAGCACGAGGGCCGTGAAGCCTCCGGCCACCAGCACGCTCGGCGACCACGCCGAGGCCACGGCGACCGTGGCCACCATCACCAGCACGCTGCCGGCACTGCCGAAGTGACGTGGCCATACCCATGGCCGCTGGTAGCGGAACCGCAGCCACAGCCCGGCCATCAGCGGCACGAGCAGCGTGGACAGCGCCAGCGTCTTGGCCGCGACCAGCGCCAGCAGCACGCCTGCCAGCACGATCACGGCCGCATGGTCGTCCCGCAGGTCGAAGCGCCGGGCCACGAGGGCGATGCCCTCGCCGAGGGCCGCACCCAGGAGGATCGACCCGCTGAACGAGAACAGCACCTCGGGCAGGGCCTCCAGCCACGTGTCGGGATCGCTGAGCAGGACGCCCGCGCTGAGCATCTTGAGACCGACGATGGCCACCAGCGTGTTGAGCGTGGACAACAGGATCAGCCGCTCGGTCACCTGGCCCTCGGCGTGGCCGTCGCCGACGACGCGCTGGATCACCGCTGGCGACACCCCGATGGCGATCAGCGCGAGCGGCGCCGCGACCTCGGGCGGCAGGCCCAGCAGGCGCGCGGCCACGAGCACGGCCAGCCCGGCGCCCAGGGCCTCGAGCACGCCGGTGGCGAGCAGCCAGGGGTTGCGGTGCAGCCAGCGCAGGTCCACGCGGGCGCCCGCCTCGAACAGCAGCAGGGCCAGCGCCATGTCGACCGCCAGGCGCAGTGCGGGCTCGGTGCCGCGCGCCCCGGCGCCGGCCACCGCCAGCACCGTGCCCACGAGCACCGGACCCATCAGGCGGGGCCAGCGCAGCAGCCGCCAGGCGAGTTCGCCGAGCAAGGCTGCGAGCATGAGCAGCAAGGCTGCGCCCAGCAGCGTGTCCGGCCGCAGGGCCCACGGCATGGTGATCCAGGAGATCGTGTCTGCCATCGTGTCCTTTCGCGTCGTGCGTCCCGCATTGCGGGGCGCCGGGCCGTGTTCGCCGCGCGCCGATGGCAGCGCGCGGGGTCTTCTCCAAGGTCAGTGCCTTGGCATCGCGGCGAGTTCCCGCCCCCGGGTCTGCCCCGAGGTCGCCCGACCGCGCGCGGCCACGCTCCAGGCCAGGCGGCCGAGCGCGCCCCAGGCGTCGGCGGGCCAGCCGGGCACCTTGAGGCCCTTGGCGATCGCGTCGCACCGGGCCGCCCCGTCGAGCCAGTCGGCGGCCTGCTCGAGCTGCACGCTCGTGGCGGCGCGCTCGATCCAGCGTTCACGCCCGCCCCACAGGCGCTCGCCGCGCAAGGCAGCGGGCAGTGGCACCCCCGACGATACCGCGCCCAGCACCCGGTGCAAGGCCCGCAGGTCCTCGCCGAGCACCCACGCGACCCGCGCCGGGCTCTCGCCCTCGGCGCGCAGGCCCTCCAGCACGCGCCAGACCCGTTCCGACCGGCCCGAGAGCGCAGCTTCGGCCAGCTGCGCGGGATCGAACCGTGCGACGTCCTGAACCGCCGCGGCGATGTCCTCGAAGCTCAGCTCGCCGGCGGGCCGCAGCAAGGCGAGCTTCTGCAGTTCCTGGTGGGCGGCCAGCAGGTTGCCTTCCACGCGATCGGCGATCCAGGCGAGGCAGCGCTCGCCCGGCTCGCCGGCCGGCACGTGCTGGCCCTGGCGCGCGAGGCGGCGGGCGAGCCAGGCGGGCAGCGCTGACCGCTCCACGGGGTCGACGCGCACCGTGACGCCATGCGCGTCGAGGGCGGCAAACCAGCCGCTGGACTGCTGCAGGCGGTCGAGCCGGGGCAACAGGATCAGCGTGACGGTGTCCTCGCCGAGCCCCTCGCAGTAGCGCTGGAGCGCCTCCGAGCCGTCCTTGCCGGGCTTACCGCCCGGGATGCGGATCTCGACGAGTTGCCGATCGGCGAACAGGCTCATCGACCGGCTCGCCCCGAGCAACCCGCTCCAGTTGAAGTGACCGCCGCTCACCGTGTGCACCTGGCGCTCGGTGCAGCCCGCGGCCCGGGCCGCCGCGCGGATGGCGTCGGCCGCTTCCTGCACGAGCAGCGCTTCATCGCCATGCAGCGCGTACAACGGCCGCACGCCGCGGGCGAGGTGCGCCTCGAGTTGATCGGCCCGGACCTGCATGCCGTGCTCAGGCGCGCGGCGGGATGGAGGCCAGGCGCCGCATCACCTGGTCGACGATGTCGGCCTGCATGGAGCGGTAGAGCTGCGACTCCTCGAGCTCCTTGGCCAGCGCCAGGGTTTCGGAGTAGCTCAGGTCGCGCAACTGTCGCAGCTCGGTCGGCTCGATCAGCACCTGCCCAGCGGGGCTGAGCACGCGGAAGCCGAACCGCGTGCGCAGCTCGAACTCGCGCACCTGGCCCGCGGCCGTCAGCGCCACGACGGCCTTCTCGCGGACGTCGTCGAGCGACTCGAGCACGACCTCGGCCTCGTCGAGACGCTCGACGACGCGGGGTCCGCGGGTGTCCTCCAGCGCACGCCGCAGCTCGGCGGCCATCGGGGAGCCGGGTCGAAACCCGGCGAGCGCGATGCTGCGAAACGAAAAGCGCGGCGCCTGGCGCAGGCGGAAGCCGCAGCCGCCGAGTCCGGCGCCGGCCAGGCACGTGAGGCCCGCCACGCGCAGGACCGCCCGGCGCGACGCTGCCCGGTGCCTGGTACGGCGGGCGAAGGTGGCGGCCACGCCCATCAGACGACCACGTTGACCAGACGTCCCGGCACCACGATCACCCGTCGCGGCGGGCGCCCGTCGGCGAACTTGACGAAGTCCTGGCTCGCCAGCGCTGCGGCCTCGATGGTGCGCTGGTCGGCGTCCGCCTTCACGCGGATCGAGCCGCGCAGCTTGCCGTTGACCTGCAGCATCAGCTCGACCTCGTCCTGTACCAGCGCGGTGGGGTCGACCTCGGGCCACGGGGCGTCGAGCAGGTCGCCCAGGCGGTCGGCGAAGCCGAGTTCGCGCCATAGCGTCCAGGTGGCGTGCGGGCAGGCCGGGTAGAGGGCTCGCAGCAGGATCGACATCCCTTCGCATGCCACGGCGCGATCGCCCGCGTCCGAGCCGACACCGAAGGTCTCGAGGGCGTTGAGCAGCTTCATGCAGCCCGACACCACGGTGTTGTACTGCATGCGCTCGTAGTCGTGCGAGATCTGCTTGAGCACGAGGTGCACCTCGCGCCGCAGCGCTCGCGCCGCCTCGCTCGGCAAGGCGCCGCTCAGGTCCCCGGCGGTGGCGTCGCGCAGCGCGTCGGCATGGCGGGCCGCGAAGCCCCAGAGCCGCTTGAGGAAGCGGTGCGCGCCCTCGACGCCTGCGTCGTTCCACTCGAGCGTCTGCTCCGGGGGCGAGGCGAACATGACGAACAGACGCGCGGTGTCGGCGCCGTAGCGGTCGATGAGTTCCTGCGGGTCGACGCCGTTGTTCTTGCTCTTGCTCATCGTGCCCACGCCCTCGTAGGTCACGGCCGAGCCGTCACGCTTGAGGGTGGCGCCGGTGACCTTGCCGTCGGCGTCGAAGGTGTTGTCGACCTCGTGCGGCCAGAAGTACTCGATGCCGCCCGATGTGGTGCGGC
The DNA here is from genome assembly GCA_025458335.1 of Ideonella sp. GTDB lineage: Bacteria > Pseudomonadota > Gammaproteobacteria > Burkholderiales > Burkholderiaceae_C > JAIYCR01. Next base: position 18,812 of record JALOSQ010000004.1, on the reverse strand, counting down.
GCGAATAGATGTGGTTGAGCACCATGCCCTGCGTCAGCAGCCGGGTGAACGGCTCGTCGATCTTCACCAGGCCCAGGTCGCGCATGACCTTGGTCCAGAAGCGTGCGTACAGCAGGTGCAGGATCGCGTGCTCGATGCCGCCGATGTACTGGTCCATCGGCATCCAGTACGCGGTGCCCGGCCCGACCATGGCCGTGTCGAGTTTCGGGTCGCAGTAGCGCATGAAGTACCACGACGAGTCCACGAAGGTGTCCATCGTGTCCGTCTCGCGGCGGCTCGGCTTGCCGCACACCGGGCAGGGCGCGGCCAGGAAGGCTGCGTCCTTGTTCAGCGGGTTGCCGCTGCCGTCGGGAATGTGGTGCTCGGGCAGCACGACGGGCAGGTCCTCGTCGCGCACCGGCACGGCGCCGTGCTCGTCGCAGTGGATGATCGGGATCGGCGTGCCCCAGTAGCGCTGGCGGCTGATGCCCCAGTCGCGCAGGCGCCAGGTGGTCTGCTTCTCGCCGAGGCCGAGGCGCCCCAGCGCGGCAGCCACCGCATCCACCGCGTCGGCGTACGAGAGGCCGCTGTAGACGTCGGAGTTGACGGTCACGCCGTGCTGCTTGTCGGCGTACCACTCCTGCCAGCGCGCGTAGTCGTACTCCAGCCCGTCGATGTGCACGACCTGCAGGATGTCCAGCCCGTAGGTGCGCGCGAAGGCGAAGTCGCGCTCGTCGTGGCCCGGCACCCCCATCACCGCGCCGTCGCCGTAGCCCATCAGGACGTAGTTGCCCACCCAGACCGGCACCGGCTGGTTGGAAAGCGGGTGGGTCACGGTGAACCCGGTGGGCACGCCCTTTTTCTCCTGCGTGGCGAGCTCGGCCTCGGTGGTGCCGCCGGACTTGCAGGACTCGAGGAAGGCTGCGACCTTCGGGTCGAGTTCGGCCGCGCGCAGCGCGAGCGGGTGCTCGGGTGCGACCGCGCAGAAGGTCACGCCCATGATCGTGTCGGCGCGCGTGGTGAACACGTACAGGCGGCCCCCGCCGATCGGATGCCCCTGGGCATCTCGGATGTCGTGGGGGAAGGCGAAGCGCACACCCTGGCTGCGTCCGATCCAGTTCTCCTGCATCAGCTTGACGCGCTCGGGCCAGCCCTCCAGCCCGTCGATCACGTGGTGGAGCAGCTCGGGTGCGTACTTCGTGATGTTGAGGTAGTAGCCCGGGATCTCGCGCTTTTCGACGATCGCGCCCGATCGCCAGCCGCGCCCGTCGATGACCTGCTCGTTGGCCAGCACCGTCTGGTCGACCGGGTCCCAGTTGACGACTTGCGTGCGCCGCTCGGCGATGCCCGCCTCGAGCATGCGCAGGAACAGCCACTGGTTCCACTTGTAGTACGCCGGGTCACAGGTGGCGACCTCCCGGCTCCAGTCGATGGCCAGGCCCATCGCGAGCATCTGGCCCTTCATGTGGGCGATGTTGTCGTAGGTCCACTTCGCCGGCGGCACCTTGTTCTTGATCGCAGCGTTCTCGGCCGGCAGGCCGAACGCGTCCCAGCCCATGGGCATCAGCACGTTCATGCCCTTCATGCGCAGCTGGCGCGTGAGCATGTCGTTGATGGTGTAGTTGCGCACGTGCCCCATGTGCAGCTTGCCGCTGGGGTACGGCAGCATGGAGCAGGCATAGAACTTCGGGCGGGACGGGTCCTCCGTGACGCGGTAGGCGTCGGCGGCGGCCCACGCGGCCTGGGCGGCGCGCTCGAGCGCGCTCGGTTGGAAGTCGGTGTTCATGGAGGCGGCCGCGGCGCGGCGAAGCAGGATCGGCCCGATTCTAGGAACCGGGGCGTGCCCGCCCGCCGCGGGAGCCGTTCAACGCGCGCGGGCGGCGCCCGGCGGCGGCGTGGCCTCCACCCCTTCGGACGGGTCGGTGACGAATCCGATACGGGTCAGCCCCGCGCGCTGCGCGCGCCCGATCAGCTCCGCGACCTGGCCGTAGGCGACCGTGCGGTCGATTCGCAGGTGCAGCTCGGTGTGCGGGTCGCGCCGCGCTGCCGTGGCCAGTGCGCCGTCCAGCTCCGCCCAGCTCAGGTTGTCGCGTTCCAGCCGCAGGGTCCCGGCCGCGTCCAGGCTCAGCGTGATCGACGGACGATCGCCGGCCGGGGCCGAGCCTTCGACCGACGGCAGTTCCAGCTTGAGGCTGGCGGCCACCAGCGGCGCGGTGACCATGAAGATCACCAGCAGCACGAGCATGACGTCGATCAGTGGCGTCATGTTGATGTCCGCCATCGGGCGAGGCGGGGGATCGCGCTCGAGCCGCCCGAAGGCCATGGCCTGCCTCAGGTCTCGCCGCCGGTCGGCGCCGCGATGACGGCCTCGGCGCCCTGCGGCTTCGACGCGGGTTCGCGCTTGCCGGCGAGACTGTCGCGCAGGTCGAGCGCGAAGCCCTCCAGGTCGGCCTCGCAGCGGGCGACCTGCTGGCCGAACACGTTGTAGGCCAGCACGGCCGGGACCGCGACCACGAGGCCAGCCGCGGTGATCAGCAGCGCCTCGCCGACCGGCCCGGCGACCGCCTCGAGCGACAGGGCGGTCTCGCCGGCCAGTCCGGCGAGCGCGTGGTAGATGCCCCAGACCGTGCCGAACAGGCCGATGAAGGGCGCCGTACTGCCGATCGACGCCAGCAGGACCTGGCCCTGCTGCAGTGGAGCGAGCCCCTCGTGCAGCGCCTCGCGCAGGCGCCGGGTGCGCTGGGCGTCGGCCGGCCCTGTCGCTTCGAGCGTCCCGTCCTCCGCGGGACGTGCGGCCGCCTCGACGAGCAGCGCCACCTGGCCCGTGCGGTCGGTCTCGGCCACGCGGTCGCGCGCATCATCGAGGTCGCGCGCCGACCAGAAGGCGGCCGTGGCGCCGCGCACGGAGGCGCGCGCCGCACGCAGCAGGCGGACTTTCCAGGCGATGACCGCCCAGGTCGCGACCGACATGGCGAGCAGCAGCAGGGCGGTCGCGCGGATGACGACGTCGCCGTGGATCCAGAAGTGCTCGAGGCCGTTCATGACGTTGCGCCGGGGGTCGTGCCGCGCAGTGTGCCTCTGCTCGGGTGGGGGTGGACGACCGCAGGGACCCGCCGACGGGGGCCTACCGCTGGGGGGAGCGGGTCAGTCCAGTCCCAGCACCTCGGACATGCCGAACAGGCCCTTCGTGTGGCCGCGCAGGAAGCGGGCCGCGCGCAGGCTGCCTTGCGCGTAGGTCGCGCGGCTCGAACTCTTGTGCGTGATCTCGATGCGCTCGCCGATGCCGGCGAACAGGACCGTGTGATCGCCCACGATGTCGCCGCCGCGCACCGTCGCGAACCCGATGGTGGACGGGTCGCGCTCGCCGGTGACGCCCTCGCGGCCGTAGACCGCACAGTCCTTGAGCGAGCGCCCCAGCGCCCCCGCCACGGCCTCACCCATCGCCAGCGCGGTGCCGCTCGGGGCGTCGACCTTGTGGCGGTGGTGCGCCTCGATGATTTCGATGTCGTAGCCCTGCGCCAGGCTGCGCGCGGCCATCTCGAGCAGGCGCAGCACGACGTTGACGCCCACACTCATGTTGGGCGCCATCACGACGGCGATGTCCTGCGCGATCTCGGCGATCTGCCGCTTTTGCGCATCGCTGAAGCCGGTCGTGCCGATCACGGCGCGCACACCGCGCGCGCGGCACGCGGCCAGGTGCGCGAGCGTGCCCTCCGGACGCGTGAAGTCGATGAGCACGTCGGCCGCGGCGATGCCGGCGGCAAGGTCGTCGACCACCGAGACACCGCACGGGCGGCCGAGGAACGCGGCGGCGTCCGAGCCGATGGCGGGGCTGCCGGCCTGGTCGAGCGCGCCCGCGAGTGCGAGGTCCTCCGATTCGAGCACCGCCTCGATGAGCATGCGGCCCATCCGGCCCGACGCGCCGGCGACCGCCACACGCCACGGCGGCGCGGCAGGGGCGGGCATCAGCGGGGCTCCAGGGGCGGGAAGGCGCGCGGCGCGGAGGGAGGCTCCGCGGGCACGGCGGGCGCGGCGGGCGCCGGGCGGGGGAGCGCCGCCAACTGCTCGTCCGTCAGCGCGAGCGAGGGGGGCGTGCGTGCCGGGCGCGTCGGATCGATGGACGCGACGAACTCGCGCTCGCCGGGCAGTTCACCGCCGGTGTCGATCGACGCGAGGCGGTCGCCTTCGAACCGGACGAGCACGCGTCGCACCTGCGGCTCGGCGCCTTGCCGGCGGATCGTGAACACGTAGTCCCATCGATCGGCGTGGAACGCGCTGGCCAGCAGCGGGGAGCCGAGCACGTCGCGCACCTGGGCCCGGGTCATCCCGGGCCTCACGAGCGCCGCCTGTTCACGTGTCACGACGTTGCCCTGAACGATCTCCATGCGATAGGGCGTGAGGGCGCTCACCAGGCTGTCGGATCGCTGCAAGGAGGCGCAACCGCCGAGCAGCGTCGCGGTCAGGACCAGCGCGAACGCCAGGCCGGCGGAGACGGCCCTCCGCGGGCGGCCGGACGGGTTGGCAGGGGGCGTCTGCAGCCTCGATATCATCGGACGATTCTAGATCCCAGGGGGCACGTCGCATGCCGCAAGCCCGAGCCACCGGCACCCATGCCGACGAACTCAAGAGCAGCGGGCTGAAGGCCACGCTGCCTCGCATCAAGGTGCTGGAGGTGTTCCAGAAGAGTGCGCAGCGGCACCTGAGCGCCGAGGACGTCTACAAGGTGCTGCTGGCCGACGGCGCCGACGTCGGGCTGGCCACCGTCTACCGTGTGCTCATGCAGTTCGAGCAGGCGGGCCTGCTGTCGCGCAACCACTTTGAGGCCGGCAAGGCGGTCTTCGAGCTCAACGAGGGCCAGCATCACGACCACCTGGTCTGCCTCGACTGCGGGCACGTGGAGGAGTTCTTCGATCCGGAGATCGAGGCGCGGCAGCGGGCAGTGGCCCAGGCACGAGGTTTCGATCTCCAGGACCACGCGCTGTCCCTGTACGCAAGCTGCCTCAAGCCCGATTGCCCGTACCGGCGCAAGTGAGTTTGCACGGCGCGGCCACGCGCCATGCCGGCGGCAGCCGCCCCGGCGACCTCAGGTGTCGCCGCCCTGGGGGTTCATCAAGGCGCGCTGGTGGCGCTCGATGAACTCCTTGTAGGTGTCGATGCCGCGCAGCTGAAGGATCGTGTTGCGCACCGCCGCCTCGACCAGCACCGCGAGGTTGCGTCCGGCATCGACGGTGATCACGGCCTTGCGCACCGGTACGCCGAGGATCTCCTCGTACAGCGGTTCGTAGGGCAGGCGCTCGAACTCGCGCTCCATCGTCTCCTTGCGCACCAGGTGCACGATCAGCTTCAGACGCATCTTCCGGCGCACGGCGGTCTCGCCGAAGATGCCCTTGATGTCCAGCAGCCCGATGCCGCGAACCTCGAGCAGGTTCATCAGCAGTTCGGGGCAGCGGCCCTCCAGCGCCGTCTGCGACACGCGGTACAGGTCCACTGCGTCGTCGGCGACGAGCCCGTGGCCGCGCGAAATGAGTTCGAGCCCGAGTTCGCTCTTGCCCAGGCCCGACTCGCCCGTGAGCAGCACGCCCATGCCCAGGATGTCCATGAACACGCCGTGTCGGGTCGTTCGCTCGGCAAAGTGCTGGCTCAGGAAGCCACGCACGACGTCGATCACGTGGCCAGCGGACTCGCCCGTGACGAACAGCGGGATCTCGGCGCGTTCGCACATGGCCACCAGCCGGTCGGGCGGCGTTTGATCGTCGGCCACGATGACCACCGGTGGCTCGAGGGTCACGATGCGCTGGATGCGCCGCTCCTGGTCTTCCGGTGAGGACGACTCCAGGTAGGCCACCTCGCGGCGGCCGACGATCTGCACGCGGTACGGGTGGATGTAGTTCAGGTAGCCGACGAGGTCGGCGGCCGACTGCGCGTCACGGACTGCGGCCTCGTCGAAGTGCCGCTCGGGGTGCGCATGCCCGGCTACCCACTCCCACCGGAGCGCGGTCCGGTGCTCCTCGAACAGCGCCTCGGCGCTGATGACGGTGGGCTTCAAGGTCGCCGGACCTTCAAGCCACCGACTTCAGCGGCTCCCAGTTGGAGATCAGCTCGTGGACCTTGCTGGCCTCCGGCTCGGTCTTGAGCCGTTCCCGCAGGTCCTTGTCGCTGAGCATCTCGGCGATCTCGGACAGGATCTCGAGATGCCGCTGGGTGGCCGCCTCGGGCACGAGCAGGAAGATGAGCAGGCTCACGGGCTCGTCGTCCGGGGCGTCGAAGCCGATCGGCTGGTGCACCCGCAGCACGGCCGCCAGCGGGTTCTTCAGGCCCTTGATGCGGCCATGGGGGATCGCCACCCCGTGACCAAGTCCGGTCGAGCCGAGCCGTTCGCGTGCGAACAGGTTGTCGGTCACGGTCGCCCGTGCAATGGCGTGCTGGTTCTCGAACAGCAGACCCGCCTGCTCGAAGGCTCGCTTCTTGCTGGTCGCCTCGACGCCGACCACGACATTCGCGGGCGGCAGGATCGCGGAGAGACGGTTCATCGATCGAGACGGCGCTGACGGAAGACCTTGGACGCCGGTCCGGGCACGAGAAGGTCGCGGAGTATAGGGAGGGCCTCCAAAGCGCAAAGCCCTTCGATTGCCGGATGGACGCGACCGCCGGTTCGATGCTGCATCGCAGCAACAAATTGCAACATCGGGGTCGAACGCGGCGGTCGACGCCTGTGAAGCGGCCCTGGGCGGTCAGCGAGGCGCTTCGCCGATGTGCTTGGCGGCCACGTGATGATGTGCCTGGACCTTGTCCTTGTGGCGGACGACCTGCCGGTCGAGCTTGTCCATGACCTGGTCGATGGCGGCGTAGAGATCCTCGTGCGACTGCTCGACGAAGATGTCCTTGCCCTTGACGTGCAAGGTCACCTCGGCGCGCTGGCGCCGTTCCTTTTCCTTCAGCTTCTCGACGGTGAGCAGCACGTTGACATCGACGACACGGTCGAAGTGCCGAGTGACCCGTTCGAGCTTTGTGAGCACGTACTCACGAAGGGCCGGGGTGACTTCGAGGTGGTGACCGCTGATCGTCAGGTTCATGAACACTCCTTGGTGGGGCGTGCTGGACGGGTGGATCCGCGGCGGCTGCCCCGGAAATCCACGGGGAGCGGCCCAGTGTGCTCCCGACCGCCGGGGCTGACAAGCGTGACGGCGGTGTGACATCGGGTCCCCCGCGGAGGTTCCCGTGACGGGCGCCACGACCCCGCTAGCGGAACAGGTCGCCGCCGGCGCCCGCGGGCGGCGCGAGGCCAAGGTGCCGATAGGTCGCGAGGGTGGCGATGCGCCCGCGCGGCGTGCGCTGCAGGTAGCCGCGCTGGATCAGGTACGGTTCGATGACGTCCTCGATCGTGTCGCGTTCCTCGCCGATCGCGGCGGCGACGTTGTCCAGGCCCACGGGACCGCCGTCGAAGCGCAGCACCACCGCCTCGAGCAGCTTGCGGTCCATCACGTCGAAGCCCTCGGGATCGACGTCGAGCATGGCCAGTGCCGCGTCGGCGACCTCGCGGCCGATGCGGCCGTCGGCACGCACCTGGGCATAGTCGCGCACGCGCCGCAGCAGCCGGTTGGCGATGCGCGGCGTCCCGCGGGCGCGCCGCGCGATCTCGCCGGCCCCGGCTGCGTCGATGGGCACCTCGAGCAACCCGGCCGATCGCCGCACGATGCGCTCGAGTTCGTCGGGCGTGTAGAACTCCAGCCGCGCCACGATCCCGAAGCGGTCGCGCAGCGGGTTCGTCAGCATGCCGGCGCGCGTGGTCGCCCCCACCAGGGTGAACGGCTGCAGGTCGAGCTTGATCGACCGTGCAGCCGGGCCCTCGCCGATCATGATGTCGATCTGGTAGTCCTCGAGCGCCGGGTAGAGGATCTCCTCGACGACCGGGCTCAGCCGGTGGATCTCGTCGATGAACAGGACGTCGTTGCGCTCGAGGTTCGTGAGCAGGGCGGCCAGGTCCTTGGGTTTCTCGAGCACCGGGCCGGAGGTCTGCCGAAGGTTCACGCCGAGTTCGGCGGCCACGATGTGGGCCAGCGTCGTCTTGCCCAGCCCCGGGGGACCGAACAGCAGCACGTGGTCGAGCGCCTCGCCGCGGGCGCGTGCCGCGCCGATGAAGATCTCGAGCTGCTCGCGCGCCTTGGCCTGTCCGACGTACTCCTGCAGCTGCTTCGGCCGCAGGGCCCGCTCCAGGGCCTCTTCGTTCGGCGAGGCGGGCGCCGCGCCGACCATGCGCCGTGCCGGCCCGAAGTCGTCGGTGTGGATCGTCATGGCGCCGATTGAACCACCCTCGCCGGCTCAGCGGGCCAGGCTGCGCAGGGCGGCCTTGATGCCGTCGGCGACGCCGATGTCCGGTGGCAGCGCCTTGATTGCCGCGGCGGCCTCCCGCTCGTTGTAGCCGAGCGCCAGCAGGGCCTGGGTGATGTCGTGCTGCGCGCTGCCGGGCGCGACCGCGGCCGCCGGCAGGGCGTCGCCGAGCTTGCCGCGCAGTTCCAGCAGCAGGCGCTCGGCGGTCTTCCTGCCGATGCCCGGCACCTTGACCAGCCGACCGGGCTCCTGCAGCGACACGGCCTGCACGAGGTCGGACACCGACAAGCCCGACAGCAGTGCCAGCGCGGTGCGCGGCCCTACGCCCGAGATCTTCAGCAACTGCCGGAACGCATGCCGTTCCGGCTCCGTGAGGAAGCCGAACAGCACCTGCGCATCCTCGCGCACCACGAAGTGGGTCAGCAGCGTGACCCGCTCCCCGAGGCCCGGCAGGCTGTAGAAGCTGCTCATCGGCACGTCGACCTCGTAGCCGACGCCGCCGACGTCGACCAGGATCTGCGGGGGCGTCTTGGCCGCGAGGGTGCCGACGAGGCGTCCGATCATGCGCCCGATTATCCGGACGCCGCCGACCTCAGGCGCGCCGGAACAGCCCCAGCCGCTGCGCCTCGAGCGCGGCCTCGGCGCGCGAGCTCACGTTGAGCTTGCGGTAGATCTGCTTGACGTAGTCCGCGATGGTGTGGCGCGACAGGCCCAGCTGGACCGCGATCTCCGGCAGCGTGAAGCCCTTGGCCACGCGCAGCAGCACCTCGCTCTCGCGCTCGGTGAGGCTGACGTGCGGCAGCGGCGAGTTGTCGATCGGCGCCTGGGCCTTGGCCTGCGCGGCGAAGTAGGCAATGACGCGGCGCGCGATCGAGGGCGACAGCGGCGGCTCGCCCTGGCTCATGCGCTTGAGCTGCTCGGCGATCAGCTCGCGGGCCTGCTCCTTGAGCACGTAGCCGAAGGCGCCGGCCTGCAGCGCCGGGAAGAGGTGTTCGTCGTCGTCGTGGATCGTGACCACGACCGCCTGGGCCTCCGGCTGCTTCTCGCGCAGCGCGGTCACCACATCCACGCCGGAGCCGTCGGGCAGGCCGAGGTCGACGAGGGCGAGGTCGAAGCGGGTGGAAGCGACCAGTTCCAGCGCATCGTGGACCCGAGCCGCCTCGTAGATCTTGGCCTGCGGGAACACCTCGGACACCAGGGCGTTCATCCAGTGGCGGATCTGGGGCAGGTCTTCGAGCAGCAGGATCTGGTTCATCGTCGGGCTCCCTGGGCGCGCATGGTCGGCGGATCCGGGACCGCCCGGACGCGTCACCGAATATCGTCCAAGGCCGCCGGCTTCATGAGGCCGCGGCGGCTGCGGTGGTGCGCTCGTTCAGCGGCAGCGTGAGCCTGATCACGGTTCCGTACCCCGGACCGGACTCGACCAGGCACTGGCCCTGCATCTGCTTGGCCCGGTTCTTCATGCTGTACATGCCCTGGCCGCGGTCGAGCTTGCCGCTCATCTCGGTCGAGATGCCCTTGCCGTTGTCCTGGATGACCAGGACGAAGTCGTCGGTGCCGATCGCGCAGCGCACCTTCACGAACGAGGCGCCGCTGTGCTTGATGACGTTGCTCGTGGCCTCGCGCAGGATGCGGGTGGTCTGCACATAGGTGCGGGCGGCCAGCCGCTGGTCGCCTTCCTCCGTGGGGCTGCGCCAGTCGGCCTCGATGCCGGCCTGGGCGAGGCGGCCGACGGTCTCGACGCGCCAGTCCGCCAGCGCGTCGGCGACTCGCACCGGCTTGCCGGTCAGCCCGCGCACGGACAGCCGCATTTCCTCGAGGGCCTCCCGCGCGAGCGTCGAGATCCGCTCCGACTCGCTGGTGTGCACGATCGTCAGCAGCTTGGCGCCGAGGTCGTCGTGCAGGTCGGCCGCGATTCGCTTGCGCTCCTTCTCGGTCACCTGCTCGACCCGCAACTCGGCCAGCTGGGCGAAGTTGCGCTCGATCTCGGCGGTCACCTCCGCGACGCGGTCCTGCATCTGGGCACGACCGGTCTCGGCGCGGGCCAGCGCCTCCGCCAGCCCTTGCGCAAGCCGGAAGGCCAGCACGGCGACCAGCAGCGACAGGCCCAGCGCGCCGACCGGGACCACCGGCGGCGAGACACGCCCGGTCTGGATCCCGAGCTCGAGCGCCACCAGGCCGCCGGCCGCCGCGGCCAGCACCGCCATGACCCCGAAGTCCTCGCGCCTCAGGCGGCGCAGCTCCGCGAGGCTCCACACCGCGGCCACCACCACCTGCAGCGCGAGCACGGCATGAGCGACCTGGGCCAGGACGAATGCGTGCGACGACCCGCCGATGGCCAGTACCAGCGGCACCGCGACCGCACTGGCCACGACTGCCTGGTCGACCCGGGCCACGCGAAGGTCGGCCTGGCGCAGCAGGAACAGCGTCGCCAGGGCCGCGACCGGCGCATAGGCGCTGGCCAGCGCCCACTCGGCCCAGAACGCCGACGATGCCCCCGAGGCCCATCCGCTGCCCAGGACGACCACCGACCAGGCCAGGGCCATCAGCGCGAAGTACACGAAGGCCGGGTCCCGGCGGTTCAGCCAGCCCATGGCCGCCAGGAAGATGCCCAGGAGCGCCAGCGTGAGGCCGGCCACTCGCACGGCCAACACCTGCCAGGCGTGCAGCGTGTCGTGGCTTCGCTCGAGCGCCGCGTACGGACCGACCTCGACCGGCGCCAGGCTCCCCGCGCGCTGGCGCGACGTGACTTCCCGCAGCGGCGTGCCCTCGAGTTGAATGTCGAGCACGTTCCCCGCGGGCTGCAGGAGCGTGCGCGGCACCCCGATCAGGCGGGGCTGGTCGCAGCCTCGGGCGATGGCCGGGCGCTGGGGCGGGTCGGCGTGAACCGTCACGCCGTTGACCTGGATCCGCAGGTGCCCGCAGGCGTGTCGCAGCAGGATGCCGGTCGCGCCATCCCCCGCACCGGGGTCGGGGCCCGGGAGGTCGAATCCGAGCCGGAACCAGGCCGAGCGCTGGCCCTCGTCCGCGTCGAAGGGCCAGTCGTGCGGCAGCGCGACGGGCACCGCCTGCTCCTGGAGCGGGAACCGCGATTGCGCTGAAACCGCGAACCACGCCACGTCCAGCCGGACGACGCCGCGCTCGTCCGACGGCGCCGTGCGCGTCGCGCCGCCCGTCGATGGGGCCTCGACCGCGGCACTCGCCGCGCCACCCGCGACCAGGGCCGGCCCGACGAGCGCCGCGAGGCGCAGGGCCACGACGATCCCGGTCGACACGGCAGCACGCCACACCCGGCTGGCGACACCGTCGAAGCACCTGCGATTCATCGCGCGGGATTGTGTCGGACCGCTGCGCGCCCCGACGGGCCCCGCCCGCCACGGACGCGACGCATTGCCGGGATCGCGAGACAATCGAAGGCCGTCTCGACGAAGCCGCTCCGTCGTCCGCCCCTTGATCCTCCACCACGACCTGTCCCCGCCGGACAACCGCCGCCTGGCGAACCTGTGCGGACCGCTCGACGAGCACCTGCACCGGATCGCCGAGGCGCTGAAGGTGCGCATCGTGCGTCGCCACGCGAGCCTCGACCTGGAGGGGCCTCAGGTCGCCGTGCAGCAGGCGGCTGCGGCGATCCAGCAACTCTACGAGCGCGCGGACCGGGGTCTCGGTCCGGAGGACGTCGACCTCGCCGTGGCCGCGCAGCGCACCGACGCGTCCTCCGCGCAGGCCGGCGACGAACGCGTGCTCCGCACGCGCCGCGCGCACCTGGCCGGCCGGACCCCGAACCAGGTGCAGTACCTGCGCCAGATCCTGGACCACGACCTGACGTTCGGCATCGGGCCGGCGGGCACAGGCAAGACCTTCCTGGCCGTGGCCTGCGCCGTCGATGCCCTCGAGCGCAGCGCGGTGCAGCGGATCGTGCTCACGCGGCCCGCCGTCGAGGCCGGCGAGCGGCTCGGCTTCCTGCCGGGAGACCTGGCGCAGAAGGTCGACCCCTACTTGCGGCCGCTGTACGACGCGCTGTACGACCTGATGGGTTTCGACCGTGTCACCCGGGCCTTCGAGAAGGGCCTCCTGGAGATCGCGCCGCTGGCCTTCATGCGCGGGCGCACGCTCAACCACGCGTTCGTGATCCTCGACGAGGCGCAGAACACCACACGCGAGCAGATGAAGATGTTCCTGACCCGCATCGGCTTCGGCAGCAAGGCCGTGGTCACGGGCGACGTGAGTCAGGTCGACCTGCCGCGCGGCGTGGACAGCGGGCTGGTCGAGGCCGAGCGCCTGCTGCGCCGCGTCCCGGGGGTCGCCTTCACCGCGTTCACCTCGGCCGACGTGGTGCGCCATCCCCTGGTCGCACGCATCGTCGAGGCCTACGACGCCGCCTCGTCCGGTGACCGGGGGGAGCCACCGGGCGCCGGGCCCGAGCGTCGGCCGGTCCGTGCGGCCGCCGCGCGCACGCCGAAGGACGCCGCGGGAGGGACGCCCCCGCGCGGCGGCGGCGCGTGAAACCGCCCCTCAGCCTGTCCCTGCAGTTCGCCGACCGCTCGGCGCGGGCGCTGCTGCCTCGCCACCGCGTGGCGCGATGGATCCGGGCCGCGCTGGAGCGGCCCGGCGAGATCGCGGTGCGCATCGTCGGCGAAACGGAAGGCCGGACGCTGAACCGCGACTATCGCGGCAAGGACTACGCCACCAACGTGCTCACGTTCGACTACGCGCGTGATCCGGTGGTGCAGGCCGACCTGGTCCTGTGCGCCCCGGTCATCGAGCGCGAGGCCGTCGAGCGTGGCATCGCGCTCGACGCGCACTACGCGCACCTGCTGGTGCACGGCACGCTCCATGCCCAGGGCTGGGACCACCTGCGTGCCGCCGAGGCACGCCGGATGGAGCGCGAAGAGTCGCGCCTGATGGGCTGGCTCGGGTTCCCGGACCCCTGGCGGCACGACGAGACGGCGGGCTGAGGGCCCCCCGGTCGCGCTTGTCCCCCTCGCTCAGCGGGCGGCGCCGAGGTAGCGCTTGCGCCAGAAGTAGGCCCCCAGCGTCACTGCGATGATGAGCATCATCGCGCTGGCCATCCAGACCCCGGTCGAGCTGTGGATCAACGGCAGCCCGTCGAAGTTCATGCCGAAGAACCCGGTCACCAGGTTGAGCGGCAGGAAGATCGCGGTCAGCACCGTCAGCGTGCGCATGATGTCGTTGGTGCGGTTGCCCACCGCCAGGAAGTGCATCTGCACCGCGGTCTCGGCCGAGCTCTCGAGACGGCGCACGTGGCTCAGCACGCGCTCGATGTGCTCGAGCACGTCGCGTGAGCGCACGCGCAGCAGTTCGCGGTCCCGGCGGGCCTGCGGGTCCGCCTCGTCGGGCCATTCGTCCAGGGCGTCGATCCACTCCTGGACCGCGCTGCGCTGGTCCTCGCAGGTGTCCTCGAGCAGGTGCAAGGTGTTGCGCGACTCGAGCAGCACCGACCAGTCCGAGAAACGGCTGCGCGGATCGAGCAGGAGGTGCTGCAGGTCACCCAGCTGCCGGGCGAGCAGTCGTCGCAGGTCGAGGTAGCTGTCGACCATGTGATTGACCATGCGCAGCATCAGGTCGGCCGCGCTGGACGGCAGGCGCGATCCCGTGCGCACGTCGGTGCCGCCCGCGGCGAGCCCGGCGAATCGCTGCGCGAAGTGCTCGCGAACGGCGCAATCGACAGGATGCACGGTGACGAGCACCCGGTCGAACACCGCGAACCCCACCGGGCTGGTGTCGATCGACTCCAGGACGCGCCGCGCCGAGGCGATCGAGCCGCGTGGCCCGTCCACGACCGGGCCGGCGCTGCCGGCGCCGGCGGCCAGCCGCCTGAACACCAGCAGGTCGTACCACGACGTGTAGTCGTAGTGGCTGGGCAGCCCGTGGTTGACCAGGTCGGCCACGTGCAGGTCGACCAGTGACCCGCCGGTCCAGCGCTGCAAGGCGGCCTGCAACTCGCTGCTGCGAGCCTCGAACTCCGGCCGCGCGCTGCCGACCCAGACGAAACCGTCCGCCGGCAGCACCTCCGGCAGGCCGTCGAGCTCGACGAACTGGTCGACGCCGATGTGGAAGACCCGCATCAGGCCTTTCGAAGCAGCTCGGCCGCGTGGAGCGCGAAATAGCTCAGCACGCCGTCGGCGCCCGCGCGCTTGAAGGCCAACAGGCTCTCCATCATCGCGGCGTCGTGGTCGAGCCAGCCGTTCTGGGCGGCCGCCTTGACCATCGCGTACTCGCCGCTGACCTGGTAGGCGAAGGTCGGCATGCGGAACTCGTCCTTCACGCGCCGGACGATGTCGAGATACGGCAGGCCGGGCTTGACCATCACCATGTCAGCGCCCTCGGCGATGTCCAGCGCCACTTCGCGCAGCGCCTCGTCGGTGTTCGCCGGGTCCATCTGGTAGACCTTCTTGGTGCCCTTGCCGAGGTTGCCCGCCGAGCCCACGGCGTCGCGGAAGGGGCCGTAGAACGCGCTGGCGTACTTGGCGCTGTACGCCATGATTCGCGTGTGGATGCGCCCGTTGCGCTCGAGCACCTGCCGGATGGCACCGATGCGGCCGTCCATCATGTCGCTGGGGGCGACGATGTCGACCCCAGCCTCGGCCTGCAGCAGCGCCTGGCGGGTCAGCACGTCGACCGTCTCGTCGTTGAGGACATACCCGGTCGCATCGATCAGGCCGTCCTGGCCGTGCGCGGTGAACGGGTCGAGCGCAACGTCGGTGAGCAGGCCGAGCTCCGGAAAACGGCGCTTGAGTTCTCGCACCGCGCGGGGCACCAGGCCCTCGGGGTTGAGCGCCTCGCGGCCGTCGTCGGTCTTCAGCGACGGATCGATGACCGGGAACAGCGCCATCACCGGGACGCCGAGCGAGAGGCAGCGTTCGGCCACGGCGAAGAGCCGGTCCACGCTGTGGCGCTGGACGCCGGGCATCGAGGCGACGTCCTGCGAATGCCGCTCGCCGTCGAGCATGAAGACCGGCAGGATCAGGTCGCTCGGCTGCAGGTGGTGCTCACGCACCATCCGTCGGCTGAAGTCGTCCCGGCGCAGGCGGCGCGGCCGCGATGCGGGGTAGGGGGGCAAAGGCATCACCGGCATCACCTCCGGACGTCGACCCGGCGGACCCGAAGGGTCGGATCACGCTGACGCGGGTTTTGGGCGGTCCCGTACCCCCGAGTCGGGTGCTAAAGTTTTCAGCGGATGTTAGCCGCAAGGCGACCATCCCCTGCTTTTCCTCCCTGAGCAGGAGCCTTGCCGTGATGACAGCGATAAGGCTTTGCACGCCCCGATCCTGTCGGGGCGTCTTTTTTTCGGGCCTGTCGCCGCAAACCCTTGGAACGGGGGGTCGCGATAATGCCGCGATGCTCTGGCTCAAGGCCTTTCACATCGTCTTCGTCGCGAGCTGGTTCGCGGGCCTGTTCTATCTGCCGCGGATCTTCGTGAACCTCGCCATGGTGGCGCCCGACAGCCACGCCGAGCGGGAGCGCCTCTTGCTGATGGGGCGCAAGCTCTATCGCTTTGCGACGATCCTGATGATCGCGTCGCTCGTCCTCGGCCTGTGGCTGTGGCTGGGGCCGTTCGGTGCGGTGCAGGCGGGCTGGATGCATGCCAAGCTGGCGCTCGTGGTGCTGACCATCGGCTACCACTTCACCTGCGGCACGATCCTGCGCCGGTTCGAGCGGATGGAGAACCGTCGGCCGCATCGGTGGTACCGCGTGTTCAACGAGGTGTCGGTGCTGCTGTTCATCGGCATGGTGGTGCTCGTCGTCGTCAAGCCGTTCTGAGGCCTGGTCTCCACCCCACGCGCCACCGACGCCGATGCCGGCACGCCGAAGCGCCGCCATCCCCCTGGCCGCCGTCGCGGCCGTCTTGGTCGTCTACGCCAGCCTGTATCCGCTCACCGGGTGGGACCACCCCGCCGGCTGGTCCGCCTGGCGCGACGTGCGCGTGCCATGGCCGAGCCGCTGGACCGAGGCCGACGCCTGGCTCAACGTGCTGGGCTACCTGCCGCTCGGCGCCATGCTGCACCTGGCCTTCGTGCGGGCCGCGGGCTGGCGCGGCGGACCCGCCGCACTGGCGGCGGTCGCCGTGGCGGCGGCCTTGTCGCTCGCGATGGAGGTGCTGCAGAACTTCCTGCCGCCGCGCGTACCGTCCAGCCTCGACCTCGCCTGGAACGTCGCCGGCGCGACGGCGGGCGTGGTGGTGGCCGCGGCGGTGCAGGCGCTCGGCTGGCTCGACCAGGGCGCCTCGCTGCACGACCGCTGGTTCGAGCCGCGGCGCACCGGCGGCACCACGCTGCTGCTGCTGTGGCCCGTCGGCTTGCTCATCCCGACGCCGGTCGCCCTTGGCCTGGGGCCCCAGATCGGTCGCGTGGTCGAGTCCTGGCGTGGCTCGCCGGAGGGGGTGGTCGCGGGTGAGCCCGGTTGGGCGTGGCTGACCGCCGAGGCGCTCGGCCCGATCGCCTCGGGTGTGCACTTCGGGCCGGCTGTCGAAGCGTTCACCGTCGCGCTCGGCCTGGTGGCACCTGCCCTGATGGCGATCGCCATCGCGCGACCGGGGTGGCGGCGGGTCGTGCTCGTGGCGGGGGCCGCCGCCGCCGGCTTCGGCGCGCTGACGCTGTCGACCGCGCTCAACTTCGGTCCACAGCACGCGCTGGCGTGGCGCACTGGTCCGGCCGAGGCGGGTTTCCTCGCCGGCACGATCGCGGCGCTGCTGGCGGCGTGGCTGCCTCAGCGGGTGGCCGCCGCGCTCGGGCTCGTCGCCCTGACGGCCCTGGTCATGCTGGTCGCGATCGCGCCGGCCGATCCGTACTTCGCCCAGAGCCTCAAGGCCTGGGAGCAGGGGCGCTTCGTCCGTCTCCATGGGGCCGCCCAGTGGGTCGGGTGGCTGTGGCCCTTCGCGGCGATGGCGTATCTGCTGGTCCGCCTGTCCGAGCGGCGGCCCTGATCGTCGCGACCCACCGCGAGCGTCTGCCGCGGCGCGCTTCCTAGAATCAGCACGATGAGCTACTACCGCCGACACATCTTCTTCTGCCTGAACCAGCGTGACAACGGCGATGCCTGCTGCGCGCAGCACCAGGCCCAGGCGAGCTTCGAGCGCTGCAAGTCCAGGGTCAAGGCGGCGGGCTTGGCCGGACCGGGGGGCGTGCGGGTCAACAAGGCCGGCTGCCTCGATCGCTGTGCGGGCGGTCCGGTGGCCGTCGTGTATCCCGAGGCGGTCTGGTACACGTTCGTCGACGCCCACGACATCGACGAGATCGTCGACTCGCACCTTCGCGACGGCCAGGTGGTCGAGCGGTTGGTGCTGCCCTCCACCGTTGGCCGCTGACCGGTGAACGCGGGCACGCGGCGCCTCCTGTGGGCCGGGCCCGCCGGGGCCCTGGAGGTCGCGATCGACGATCCCCCGGGAGCCCCGCACGGGCTCGCGCTGCTGTGCCACCCGCATCCGCTGCACGGGGGCACGCTCGACAACAAGGTCGTGCAGACGCTCGCCCGGGCGTTCGTGCAATGCGGCTGGCGTGCGGTGCGCTTCAACGTGCGCGGCACCGGCCGCTCCGAGGGCGTCTGGGCCGAGGGACCGGGCGAGATCGACGATGCCATGGCGGTGCTCGGTGCCGCCGTGTCCGAGTCCCCGGCGGGCCTGGCGATCGCGGTGGCCGGCTTCTCCTTTGGCGGATACGTCGCCAGCCACGTCGCGCAGCGTCTTGCGGGCAGCCCGCAGGCACCGGCGGTCCGGGTGCTGGTCGCACCGGCGGTCGTCAACTTCAGCGCGGCGCCGGTGCCGCCGGGCACGCTGATCGTGCACGGGGAGGCCGACGAGGTCGTTCCGCTCGCCGCGGTGCTGGACTGGGCTCGCCCGCAGAACCTGCCGGTCGTCGTCGTGCCCGGCGTGGGCCACTTCTTCCACGGCCAGCTGCCGCTGCTGCGGCAACTCGTCGTCCACCACCTGCAGGCGCAGCGCGGGCCTGCTCCCAACTCGGCCGTCTGACGGCCCGGATCGCATGCTTTCCATCCGACGCTTTCTTCGAGGCCTGGCGTCTGCCGTGTCCGTCCCGCTGGCACGTGCCGGGGCCGTGGCGCTGCCCGCCCTGCTGGCCGCCGCCGCGACGGCCGCGCAGCCGCTGGCGGTGCCCGAGCTCACGGCACGCAGCTACGTGCTGGTCGACCTGACGAGCGGCCGCACGCTGGCCGAGCGCGAGGCGGATGCGCCGTCCGACCCGGCATCGCTCACGAAGCTGATGACCGCCTACGTCGTCTTCAGCGCGATTCGAGACGGGCGCCTCGCGCTCGACCAACGCCTGCCGGTGTCCCGCCGCGCCTGGGACGAGCGCAAGGGCGGCACTTCCGTGATGTTCATCGACCCGTCGATGAGGCCGACCGTCGAGGAACTGCTCAAGGGCATGATCGTGCAGTCGGGCAACGATGCCTCGGTGGCACTGGCCGAGGGCGTCGCGGGCAGCGTCGAGACCTTCGTCGACCTGATGAACCGACAGGCCATCGCCTTCGGC
>JALOSQ010000113.1 GCA_025458335.1 Ideonella sp. | reverse complement strand
TTCGCGCCGCCGCCCACCGTTGAAGTCCTCCCCCGCGATGTCCACCCCGGAAGCTCCCCTGCATCTGTGCATCCTCGGCTCGACCGGCTCGATCGGCACGAGCACGCTCGACGTGGTGGCGCGTCATCCGACCCGCTTCGTCGTGGAGGCCCTGACAGCCCACCGCAGGGTCGAGGACCTGCTCGGCCAGTGCCTGGCCTTCCGCCCGGCGCGGGCCGTCACCGGGGATGAGGCCCAAGCCCGCTGGCTGCGCGACCGTCTGGCGGCCGAGGGCCTGGCCGCCATCGAGGTGCTCAGCGGTCCCCACGCTTTATGCGACGTCGCGTCCGACCCGCGCGTCGATGCCGTGATGGCGGCGATCGTCGGGGCCGCAGGTCTCGCCCCGTGCCTGGCGGCGGCCCGCGCGGGCAAGCGGCTCTTGCTGGCGAACAAGGAGGCGCTGGTGGTCGGTGGCAGGCTGTTCGTGGATGCGGTGGCCGCCGGTGGCGCAACGCTCTTGCCGATCGACAGCGAGCACTCGGCGATCTTCCAGTGCCTGCCCGAGGATCGCAGCACCTGGCGTGACCGCATCGATCACATCGTGCTCACGGCCTCCGGTGGGCCGTTCCGCACCCGCGACCCGGCCACGCTGGCCTCGGTCACGCCGGACGAGGCCTGCGCCCATCCGAACTGGGTGATGGGCCGCAAGATCTCGGTCGACTCCGCGACCATGATGAACAAGGCGCTCGAGGTCATCGAGGCGCGCTGGCTGTTCGACCTCGAGCCCGAGCAGATCCGCGTCGTCATCCACCCGCAGAGCATCATCCACTCGATGGTGGTGTGCCGCGACCGCTCGACGCTGGCTCAGCTCGGCACGCCGGACATGCGCGTGCCGATCGCCTACGGCCTGTCGTTCCCGCGGCGGATCGAGTCCGGCGCGCAGGGCCTGGACTTCGGCTCGCTGCGCGACCTGACCTTCGAGGTGGCCGACCTCCAGCGGTATCCCGGCCTGGGGCTGGCGTGGCAGTGCCTGCGCGACGCCGACGGCAGCACGGCCGTGCTCAACGCGGCCAACGAGGTCGCGGTGGCGGCCTTCCTCGATCGCGAGGTGCGCTTCGACCAGATCCACGAGGTCAACGTCGCCACCCTGGAGGCCGTCGCGCCGCAGCCGCAGGACCTGCAGTCGCTGGAGTCCGTGCTGGCCCTTGACGAGCGGGCCCGCCGCCACGCCCGCCGCCGCGTCGAGGGGATGCGCCCATGATCACGACGCTGCTCGCCTTCATCGTGACGCTGGGCGTGCTCATCGTCATCCACGAGTACGGGCACTACCGGGTGGCCGTGGCCTGCGGCGTGCGGGTGCTGCGCTTCTCGGTGGGTTTCGGGCGCGTGCTGTGGCGCCGCCAGCGCAGCCCGGATGACACGGAGTTCGTCGTCTGCGCGTTGCCGCTGGGCGGCTACGTCCGCATGCTCGATGAACGCGAGGACGACGTGCCCGCGGCCGACCGCGAGCGCGCCTTCAACCGCAAGCCGCTCGGCCAGCGCGCCGCGATCGTGGCGGCAGGTCCCGCGGCCAACCTGGCGCTGGCGGTCTGCCTGTACGCCATGGTGCACTGGATCGGTCTGAGCGAGCCGAAGGCCGTGATCGCTGCGCCTGCTGCCCAGACGCTCGCCGAGCGCGCTGGCCTGCGCAGCGGCGACTGGATCCGCGCACACTCGTCCGACGGGCAGTCCTGGACCGACATCGAGTCGATGACCGACCTTCGCTGGCAGGTCACGCAGGCCGTCATCGACGGGCGATCGCTCGAGCTGCTGGTCTCCGACCGGGATGGCCGCGCCCAGCGGCGCGTGACGCTCGCCCTGGACACGGTCGGATCGCGCGAGGTGGACAGCGGCCTGCTGCGCCGGCTCGGCCTGGGCGCGGCCTTCAGCGAGCCGGTGATGGGCGAGATCCGGCCCGGCGGCGCGGCCGAGCGCGCCGGCTTGCTGGCCGGTGACCGGGTGCTGGAGGTGGATGGCCGTGCGGTGCCCGACGGCCAGCGCCTGCGCGAGCTGATCCGGTCCGCCGTGGACGATGAGGGCGCCGTGCCGATGCGCTGGCGCGTCCAGCGCGAGGGGCGGGTGTTCGACGTCACCGTCACACCGGCGCTGGTCGAGGACGGGCGCACCCGCATCGGCCGCATCGAGGCCTACGTCGGAGACGCGCCCGAGACGGTCACGGTCCGACACGGCTTCGTCCAGGGGCTGGGCGAGGCCGTGGCCAAGACCTGGGAGATGTCGGCGCTGACGGTGCAGATGCTCGGCCGGATGCTGGTGGGCGAGGCGTCGCTGAAGAACCTCAGCGGGCCGGTCACGATTGCCGACTACGCCGGCAAGTCGGTGCAGATGGGCATCGTGACCTACCTGGGATTCCTCGCGGTGGTGAGCATCAGCCTCGGGGTGCTGAACCTGCTGCCGCTGCCGATGCTCGATGGCGGGCACCTGATGTACTATCTTTTCGAGGCGGTGACCGGACGGCCGGTTTCCGAAGTCTGGCTCGATCGCCTGCAACGGGGCGGCATCGTGGTGCTCACGATGATGATGTCGATCGCCCTGTTCAACGACGTGGCCCGGCTGCTGGGCCTGCACTGATCCCCGTATGCCATCTTCCCGTCTGGGCTTCGCATCGGCGCGCCCGCTCGTGGCCGTCGCGGTGCTGGCGGCGGCTCTGCACGCGCCGGCGTGGGCTGTCGATCCCTTCGTGCTGCGCGACATCCGCATCGAGGGCCTGCAGCGAACGGACCCGGGCACCGTCTTCGCGTCGCTGCCGTTCCGCGTCGGCGACACCTACAACGAGGAGAAAGGCGCGGCGGCCCTGCGCGCGCTGTTCGCCACAGGGCTGTTCAAGGACGTCCGCATCGAGATCGACGGCACGATCGTGACCGTCATCGTCGAGGAACGCCCTGTCATCCAGAGCATCGACTTCGTCGGGCTCAAGGAGTTCGACAAGGACGTGCTGGTCAAGGCGCTGCGCGACATCGGCATCGGCGAGGGCCTGCCTTTCGACCGCGCCCTGGCCGATCGGGCCGAGCAGGAACTCAAGCGCCAGTACCTGACCCGCAGCCTGTACGGCGCCGAGGTCGTCACGACGGTCACCCCGCGCGAGCGCAACCGCGTCAGCGTGACCTTCACCGTCACCGAGGGCCAGGTCACCCGCATCCGCGAGATCCGCATCACCGGGAACCAGGCCTACCCCGAGTCGGTGCTGCGCGGGCTGATGGAACTGACCACGCCCGGCTGGTTTACCTGGTACACCAAGGGCGACCAGTACGCGCGCAGCAAGCTCAACGCGGACCTCGAGACGCTGCGTTCGTTCTACCTGAACCGCGGCTACCTCGAGTTCGACGTCGACGCCACCCAGGTCGCGATCTCCCCGGACAAGGAGGACATCGCCATCTCGATCAACATCCGCGAGGGGCAGCGCTACTTCGTGACCGGCGTCCGGCTCGAGGGCGACTTCCTCGGCAAGGAGGACGACTTCAAGTCGCTGGTCGCGATCAGGCCGGGCGAGCCCTATCGCGCCGAGGCGGTCGCCGAGACCGTCCGGGCCTTCGTCGACCGCTTCGGGACCTTCGGCTACGCGTTTGCGCGGGTGGTGCCCTCGACCGAGGTCGACCGTGCGACCGGTCGCGTGGCCGTCACGCTGTCGGCCCAGCCGTCCCGTCGGGTGTACGTGCGCCGCATCGACATCGCCGGCAACACCAAGACCCGCGACGAGGTGATCCGCCGGGAGTTCCGGCAGCTCGAGTCCTCGTGGTACGACGGGCGGCGGATCAAGCTCTCGCGAGACCGGGTCGACCGGCTCGGGTTCTTCAAGGACGTCGGGATCGAGACGGTCGAGGTCCCCGGGGCTGCGGATCAGGTGGACCTGGTGGTCACCGTCACCGAGAAGCCGACGGGAAACATCCTGCTCGGCGCGGGGTTCTCGAGTGCCGACCGGCTCACGATCACGGCGTCGCTGAAGCAGGAAAACGTGTTCGGTTCGGGCAACTACCTCGGCATCGAGGTGAACACCGGCCGAACCGGCCGAACGCTGGTGTTGAGCTCGATCGACCCGTACTTCACGATCGACGGCGTCTCGCGCGCGTTCGACATCTTCTACCGCACGCAGCGGCCGCTCAACATCTTCGGCGGCAACGACTACCAGTTGATCACCCCTGGTGCCTCGATCCGGTTCGGGGTGCCGTTCAGCGAGTTCGACACGGTCTTCGTCGGCGTCGGCATCGAGCGCACCGAGATCCGCGGCGGCGCCAACTTGCCGAACAGCTACTTCCTCTACAAGGAGCAGTTCGGCGACACCAGCACCTCGCTGCCGATCACGGTGGGCTGGGCGCGGGACCGCCGTGACAGCGCGATTGCGCCGACCGCCGGGCGATACCAGCGCGTCAACTTCGACTGGGGCCTGGCTGGCGACACGCGCTACCTGCGGACCAACCTGCAGTTCCAGCAGTACCTCCAGATCAGCCCGCGGCTGAGCCTGGGCTTCAACAGCGAACTCGGCTGGGGGCGAGGGCTCGGCGGCCGGCAGTACCCGATCTTCAAGAACTTCTTTGGCGGCGGCCTCGGCACGGTTCGGGCCTTCGATCAGGGTTCCCTCGGCCCGGTCGACGTGACCGGCGCCTACATCGGCGGGACACGGCGCCTGAACGTGAACACCGAGCTGTACCTGCCGGTTCCGGGGACCGGCAACGATCGCACGCTGCGCTGGTTCGGCTACCTCGACGCGGGCAACGTCTGGGGCGCCGACGAGCCGGTGTCGATGGACAGCCTGCGCGCGTCGGCGGGCGTGGGGTTGAGCTGGATCTCGCCGGTCGGCCCGCTGAAGCTCAGCTGGGGCGTGCCCGTACGCAAGAAGCCCGAAGATAGAATCCAACGCCTTCAATTCCAGATCGGGACCGCCTTCTGATGAACGCTCACGCCAGCCGGTGGATCGTGGCCGCCGCGATTGCGATGACTGCCCTCGGCGTCCAAGCCCAGGAGCTGAAGATCGGCTACGTCAACAGCGACCGTGTGCTTCGGGAGGCGGCGCCGGCGAAGGCGGCCCAAGCCAAGCTCGAGGCCGAGTTCTCCCGGCGCGAGCGCGAGCTCGCCGAGCAGGCCAGCCGGATCGCGAGTTCCAGCGCAAGCGCCGCGAGTTCCAGGAGGATCTCAACGCCCGCAAGAACGAGGAGCTGGCTGCGGTGGTGGAACGCGCCAACAAGGTCATCCGGCAGATCTTCGAGACCGAAAAGTACGACCTGATCCTGCAGGAGGCGGTCTTCGCCGGCCCGAAGGTCGACATCACCGACAAGGTGATCCGGACGCTCAACGGCCAGGCGCCGGGTTCCAAGTGACCCGCTGACGACCGTGCGCGGCGCGCGCCTTGGCGAGATCGTCGCTACGCTGGGCGGCACGCTGGACGGGGACCCCGACCGCACGGTCGAGCGCATCGCGCCGCTGGACACGGCCGACGGGCGTTCCGTCAGTTTCCTGGCCCACGCGCGCTACCGCGGCCAGCTGGCACGCACGGCGGCCGGTGCCGTCATCGTCGCACCGGCGCTGGCCGATGATGCGCCGGTCGGCTGCGCGCGCATCGTCACCGCCGATCCCTACCTCTACTACGCGCGTCTGACGCAATGGTGGGCGCAGCGTCTGCGCGACGCCCATGGCCCGCAGCGCCACACGAGTGCCCAGATCGACCCGACCGCCGAGGTGGCCGACGACGCCAGCATCGGGCCGTTGGCGGTCATCGGTCCAGGGGCGCGGATCGGCCCGGGCGCGCAGCTCGGGGCACATGTCGTGGTGGGCGCGCGCGCGAGTGTCGGGTCCGGCACCCGGCTGGCCCCGCGTGTCACGCTGCTCGACGACTGCGAGATCGGCGCGCGGGGCGTGGTCCACCCCGGGGCGGTGATCGGCGCCGATGGCTTCGGCT
The DNA here is from genome assembly GCA_025458335.1 of Ideonella sp. Classification (GTDB taxonomy): domain Bacteria; phylum Pseudomonadota; class Gammaproteobacteria; order Burkholderiales; family Burkholderiaceae_C; genus JAIYCR01. Next base: position 6,687 of record JALOSQ010000113.1, on the reverse strand, counting down.
TCGCGCCGGACCAGGGTGCCTGGACCAAGATCGAGCAGCTCGGTGCCGTGCGCATTGGCGATGACGTCGAGATCGGCGCCAACACCTGCATCGACCGGGGCGCGCTGGGCGACACGGTGATCGGCCACGGCGTCAAGCTCGACAACCTCATCCAGGTCGGCCACAACGTGCGCGTCGGCGACCACACGGCCATGGCCGGCTGCGTCGGCGTGGCCGGCAGCGCTCGCATCGGGGCGCACTGCACGGTCGGTGGCGGCGCGGTGATCCTCGGCCACCTCAAGATCGTCGACCACGTGCACGTCTCGGCGGCCACCGTGGTGACCCGCTCGATCCTCAAGCCGGGACAGTACAGCGGCGTGTTCCCGTTCGACGAGAATGCGTCGTGGGAGAAAAATGCCGCGACCCTGCGGCAGCTCCACGCCCTGCGCGACCGCCTGCGCGCCCTCGAGAAGAAGCCCTGAGCTCCATGGACATCCACCAGATCCTGCGCCAGCTGCCGCACCGGTACCCGATCCTGCTCGTCGACCGGGTGGTGTCACTCGACTCGGGCAAGCGGATCGTGGCGATCAAGAACGTCACGATCAACGAGCCTTACTTCATGGGCCACTTCCCGCACCGCCCGGTGATGCCCGGCGTGCTGATGCTCGAGGCGATGGCGCAGGCGGCGGCCTTGCTCGCGTTCGAGATGCAGGGCGTCACGCCCGACAACAAGACCGTGTACTACTTCGCCGGCATCGACGGGGCGCGTTTCAAGCGCCCCGTCGAGCCGGGTGACCAGCTGAAGCTCGACGTGTCGCTCGAGCGCATGAAGGCCGGAATCTTCAAGTTCAAGGGGCGCACGCTGGTGGGCGAGGAGCTCGCCTGCGAGGCCGAGCTGATGTGCACGATGCGCAGCGTCGCCTGAACCCGCCTCGCGCGCCATGGCCCAGATCCACCCGACGGCGATCGTCGATCCCGCGGCCGAGCTCGACAGCACGGTGAGCGTGGGGCCCTACTGCGTGGTCGGCCCGCACGTGGTCATCGGCGCAGGCACGACCCTCGCGTCCCACGTGGTGGTGCAAGGGCGCACGCGCATCGGCCGCGACAACCGCATCCACCCATTCGCCTCGCTCGGCGGCGTGCCGCAGGACAAGAAGTACGCCGGGGAGCCGACCGAGCTGCACATCGGCGACCGCAACACGATCCGCGAGTTCTGCACCTTCAACCTCGGCACGGCTCAGGACGCGGGCGTCACCCGGCTCGGTGACGACAACTGGATGATGGCCTACACGCACCTCGCGCATGACGCGCAGGTCGGCAGCCACACCATCTTCGCGAACAACGCCCAGGTTGCCGGGCACGTGGAGATCGGCGACTGGGTGATCCTGGGCGCCTACACGGCCGTGCACCAGTTCGTGAAGATCGGGCCGCACGCGATGACGGGAATGGGCACCGTGCTGCTGCAGGACGTCCCGCCCTACGCGATGGTCTCGGGCAACCCGTGCGAGGCGCGCGGCGTGATCAACCAGGAAGGCCTGCGGCGCCGCGGCTTCAGCGCGGCGCGCATCGCGGCGGCCAAGCAGATGCACCGCCTGCTGTACCGATCCGGCCACACGCTGGAGGAGGCGCGCCGGGCCATCGAGGCCCTTCGTGCGACGAACACCGAGGCCGCGGACGACATCGACGCGATGCTGGCCTTCCTCGCGCGCGCCGATCGCGGCCTGGTTCGCTGAAGGGGCACCGTGAGTCGCGACGCACCCGCCCTGGCGATGGTCGCCGGCGAGTCGTCCGGTGACCTGCTCGGCGCCTTGCTGCTGCGAGCCCTGCGCAGCCGCTGGCCCGGCCTCACGGCCCGTGGGATCGGCGGGCCACGCCTTCAGGCCGAGGGATTCGACGCCTGGTGGCCAAGCGACAAGCTGGCCGTGCGCGGGTACGTCGAGGTGCTGCGCCACTACCGGGAGATCGTCGGCATCCGGCGCGCTCTCGGCGACCGGCTGCTCGCCGAGCGGCCGGACCTGTTCATCGGCGTCGATGCGCCGGACTTCAACCTGGCGCTCGAGACCCGGCTGCGCGTGGCAGGGGTGCGCACGGTGCACTTCATCAGCCCGTCGATCTGGGCCTGGCGGGCCGGGCGCATCGAGGCGATCCGCGCGGCCGTCGATCACATGCTGTGCGTGTTTCCGTTCGAGCCGGCGCTGTACGCCCAGGCCGGCATCGCCGCCACCTACGTCGGCCACCCGCTGGCCGACGTGATCCCGCTCGAGGCCGACCGTGCCGGAGCACGCCGCGCGCTCGGACTGGATCCGGGTGACGTCGTCGTCGCGCTGCTGCCGGGCAGCCGACGCGCCGAGATTGACCATCTGGCCGAGCTCTTCCTGCGCGCCGCCGGGCTGATGCTGCAGGCCCGGCCTGGCCTTCGACTGGTGCTGCCGGTCGCACCGGGCCTACGCAGCGCCATCGAGGCCGCTCTGGCGCGCTCCGGCCTGGCGCCATCGCGGCTGGCCCTGCTCGATGGCCGTTCGCACGAGGCGCTTGCGGCTTGCGATGCGGTGCTGGTGGCCAGCGGCACGGCCACGCTCGAGGCGGCGCTGTTCCGCAAGCCGATGGTCATCGCCTACCGGATGAACGCGATCAGCTGGGAGATCACCCGCCGGCAGAAGCTGCAGCCGTGGGTCGGGCTTCCGAACATCCTGCTGCGGGACTTCGCCGTCCCCGAGCTGCTGCAGCGCGACGCCACACCCGAGGCGCTGGCCCGTGAGACCCTGCGCTGGCTCGACGACCCGGCCGCCGCGGCGCGCCTGGCCGACCGGTTCGGGGGGCTGCATCGCGAGTTGCGGCGCGACACCGCGACCACGGCCGCCCGCGTGATCGCCGAGGTGCTCGATGGCTCGAGCGCCTGAGGATCTGCTGGGGCCCGTGCCGACCACGGTCGCCGTGCGTCGGCGGCGCCGGCCCCCGGCATGGCGATGGGCCGGCGACGGACTGCTGGCCGGCGTCGACGAGGCGGGGCGAGGGCCGTTGGCCGGGCCGGTCGTCGCGGCGGCGGTCGTGCTCGACGAGCGGACGCCGATTCGCGGTCTCGCCGACTCCAAGTCGATCTCGCCGCGCGTGCGCGAGCGCCTGTTCGACGAGATCCGGGCCAAGGCCCTGTGCTGTGCGATCGCCGAGGCAAGCGTCGAGGAGATCGACCGCCTGAACATCCTGCAGGCCACGCTGCTGGCCATGCAGCGCGCCGTCGCCGGCCTGCGCCTGCGCCCGGCGCGGGCCGTCGTCGACGGCGACCGTGTGCCCGCGCTGCCGATGCCGGTCGAGGCCGTCGTGCGCGGCGACGCGCGGGTCGCGGCCATCGCTGCCGCGTCGATCCTCGCCAAGGTGCACCGGGACCGCTGGTGCGAGCAGGTGGATGCCCGGCATCCCGAGTACGGCTTCTCGCGCCACAAGGGCTACGGCACGGCCGAGCACCTGGAGGCGCTGCGGCGCCACGGCCCGTGCGACCTGCACCGGCGCAGCTTCGCGCCCGTGCGGGAGTGCCTGCGGTGAGTGCGGGCGACGCCGCGCGCGTCATCCGGTCGCGCGACAACCCGCGGTTCGTCGAGTTGCGCAAGCTGTGCCGCGATCCCGCGGCCTACCGGCGGGGCCGGGGCCTGTGGCTGGAGGGCGAGCACCTGTGCGAGGCCTGGCGCGACTGCCACGGGCCGGCGCCCCGGGTCGTGCTGCGCGCGTCGGCGGCCGGCGAGCCGCGGCTGAGGGCCTTGGCGGCTGGCACTGCAGAGCGCCTCGAGCTCGCGGATCCGTTGTTCGACGAGATCAGCGCGCTCGAGTCGCCGGCCGCGATCGGCTTCTGGGTCGACGCGCCACCGCCGGGGCGCCTGCGGCCCGGACAGGCGACCCTGGTGCTCGACCGGTTGCAGGACGCCGGCAACGCCGGCACGCTGCTGCGCACCGCGGCCGGGCTGGGTTTCGGACAGGTGGTGGCGATGGCCGGCACGGTCGCGCTGTGGTCGCCGAAGGTGCTGCGCGCTGGCATGGGCGCGCATTTCGGCCTCGAACTCGTCGAAGGGGCGGACGCTGCCGTGCTCGACGCGTTGGCCGTGCCGCTGGTGGCGGCCGTGCCGCGGGCGGCGACGGCGCTGTGGGACGCTGCGCTGCCGTGGCCGTGCGCCTGGCTCCTCGGGCACGAGGGTCGCGGGGTCGAGCAGGCGCTGCTGGCGCGTTGCGCCGTGCAGGTCGCGATCCCGCAGCCGGGCGGGCAGGAGTCGCTCAACGTGGCAGCGGCCGGAGCGATCTGCCTGTACGAGTCCGTGCGGCAGCACCGCCTCGCCGAGCCGCAGCGCCGCGGTCAGTAGATCAGGCGGTCGGGGCGGATGTCGCGCAGGATGGTGGTCGCGATTTCCTCGATCGACTTGTGCGTCGATGACAGCCAGGCGATGCCCTCGCGGCGCATCATCGACTCGGCCGCCGCGACCTCGTAGCGGCAGTTCTCCAGGCTCGCGTAGCGGCTGTTGGGGCGCCGCTCGTGCCGGATCTCGCTCAGGCGATCGGCCGCGATGGTGAGCCCGAAGCACTTGGGCTTGTGCGGCATCAACGAGCGGGGCAGCTCCCCACGCTCGAAGTCCTCCGGGATCAGCGGGTAGTTGGCCGCCTTGATGCCGTGCTGCATCGCCAGGTACAGCGAGGTCGGGGTCTTGCCGCTGCGGCTCACGCCCACCAGGATCACGTCGGCCGACTCGAGGTTGCGCGCCGACTGGCCGTCGTCGTGCGCCAGCGCGAAGTTGATCGCCTCGATGCGTTCTCCGTACTCGTGGCTGCGTGCCACGTCGGCAAAGCGGCCGACGCGGTGGTTCGAGGTCATCTGCAGCTCGGCCTCCAGCGGCGCGATGAAAGTGCCGAACAGGTCCAGCACCATGCCGTCGCAGCCGCCCTGGAAGACCGCGAGCACCTCGCGCTCGACCAAGGTGACGAAGACGATCGGCCGCCGCCCTTCCGTGCGGGCAGCCTCGTTGATCTCCTGCACCACCTGGGCCGCCTTGGCCACGCTGTCGATGAACGGGCGCCGCACGTGGCGGGGCTTGAGCGTGAACTGGTTCAGGATCGAGTTGCCGAAGGTCTCGGCGGTGATGCCGGTGCCGTCGGAGACGAAGAACACGGTGCGATTTGGCATGGCGGCAGGGACCGGGTTGCAGGAGCAGGGTTCGCATCATAGGAAGGCCCCACTACACTGGGGTCATTCGCTTCCTGCCATCGCTGCGCCATGAACCGCCGCCCGAAGAACTCGAACGCCGCGGCCGTTCCGACCCCCGCCTGCCAGTGCCTCCGCGCCCCGACCCGGGTCCGCGGCCGCTCGGCCTGGCGCCAGCGCAGGGAAGCCCCCGGTTTTCAACCTGACGGAGCCTTCCCATGTCCAACGCAGCCCTGGCGACCGCCCTGGTCGTCCCGTTTGAACATCTGAGGATGACGGACGTCGAGGTGGTCGGCGGCAAGAACGCCTCCCTCGGCGAGATGATCAGCCAGCTGGCTGCCTCGGGCGTGCGCGTGCCCGGGGGCTTCGCCACGACGGCCCACGCGTTCCGCCTGTTCCTTCGCCATGGCGGCCTGGCCGACCGCATCAACGCACGGCTGTCGACGCTCAATACCGACGACGTCCGCGCGCTGGCCGAGGCCGGCGCCGAGATCCGCCACTGGGTCGAGACGACGCCGTTCCCGCCCGAGCTCGAGGCGGCGATCCGCGCCGAGTTCGCGCGCCTGACCGATGGCCACCAGGGCGCGTCGTTCGCGGTGCGCTCGTCGGCCACGGCCGAGGACCTGCCCGACGCGAGCTTCGCTGGCCAGCAGGAGACCTTCCTCAACGTGGTGGGCATCGAGCAGGTGCTGGCCAAGATGAAGGAGGTGTTCGCAAGCCTCTACAACGACCGCGCGATCAGCTACCGGGTTCACAAGGGCTTTGCGCATGCCGACGTGGCGCTGTCGGCCGGCGTGCAGCGCATGGTGCGATCCGACCTCGGGTCCGCCGGCGTCATGTTCACCATCGACACCGAGAGCGGCTTCAAGGACGTCGTCTTCATCACGTCGAGCTACGGCCTGGGCGAGACCGTGGTGCAGGGCGCGGTGAACCCGGACGAGTTCTACGTCCACAAGCCCGCACTGCGTGCCGGCAAGCTCGCGATCATCCGCCGCAGCCTGGGCTCGAAGCTGATCCGCATGGAGTTCGCGACCGACGCCGAGAAGGCCGCGACCGGCAAGCTGGTCAGGACCGTCGACACCCCGACCGAGCAACGCAACCGCTACTCGCTGTCCGACGCCGACGTCACCGAGCTCGCACGTTACGCGCTGATCATCGAGCAGCATTACGGTCGCCCGATGGACATCGAGTGGGGCAAGGACGGCGGGGACGGCAAGCTGTACATCCTGCAGGCCCGTCCCGAGACGGTGAAGAGCCAGGCTGCGGGGAAGGTCGAGCACCGATACCGTCTGAAGGGCGGCGCCGGCAAGAACGTGGTGCTCGCCGAGGGTCGCGCGATCGGCCAGAAGATCGGCACCGGGCGCGTGCGCATCGTGCACAGCCTGGCCGACATGGACAAGGTCGAGGCCGGCGACGTGCTCGTCACCGATATGACCGACCCCAACTGGGAGCCGGTGATGAAGCGCGCCAGCGCGATCGTCACCAACCGGGGCGGGCGCACCTGCCACGCGGCCATCATCGCGCGCGAA
>JALOSQ010000112.1 GCA_025458335.1 Ideonella sp. | reverse complement strand
GGCTCCGGGCGGCCCGCGCGGGCCAGGAAGCCGTTGGGCAGGCAGTAGGTGCAGCTGAAATTGCACGCCTCGATGACCGACAGGCGCAAATAGGGAAACGTCCGGCCGAACCGGTCCGCCAGCAACGTCATGTTGTCCGCTCCTTTCCAAACACGGGCGGCGCCAGCGTTTCCGATGGTGCCGGGTGGCGAGGCTCCGCCACGGTCGCCAAGCCATGCCCTGGGGGGACGAAGGCCGGGTGACTCGGAGTGCAGCGCAAACTGCCCGTGCAGCCTACGGAGCCCGCAGCCCCCCCCGCATTGATCCGGATCAATGGCCGGCGCCCCGGCCACTGGACGCCCTCGGCTTGACCTGCCTCAGGGCGCGGGCGCCGGCGGCGGGGGACGATGGCCCACTTCGGGAGAGCGCATGGACATCCACGATTTCCGCCAGCTGAATCCGCCGGAACCCCTGAACCGGGCCTTGGCGCTGGCGGATCGCCTCGCGCCGGGCGAAGCCGTCGTCGTGTTGACGCCGTTCTGGCCCGCCCCCCTGCTCGAGGCGCTGCGCGATCGCGGTCTCCTGCGCCACGCGAAAATGCTCCCGGAGGGCGGCTGCGAGATCCATCTGGAGGGCGCGGATGGTCCGGATCGCGCCTGAGGGCGTCCCGCCCGCCCAGCCCCTGCTCGCGCTGGGCGCATCGGTACTGTGGGCCCTGCTGGTGCCGGCCCTTGGGTGGTGGGGGGCCGACGACTGGACCCTGCTGCATGCGGTGTTGCTCGGGGTGTTCGGCAATGCCGCCGCCGGCGCCACCCTGCAGTTCGGCAGCGCTGCCCTCGGGCTCCCGCGCCTGTTCTCGACGGCCGGGTGGGGCGGTGTGCTCGCGGTGTTCAACGCGAGCCTGCTCCTGATGCTCCTGGGCCCATCCGCGGGTGCGCCGGAATGGCGGGCGATCGGCGCGCCGGGGGTCGCCGTGGCGTGGTGGGTGGTGGCGACGCCGCTGGTCATCGGGCTTGGGCGCTCGCCCGGCCCGGCCGCGGTCCGCGTTCCGTTGATGCTCGGGTTCGTGGGGCTCGCCGTGGCGGCCTCGCTCGGCGCGATTCGCGTCCTTGGCGGGGAGACGCCCGGTGGGGTCGCGCTGCACCGGACCATGGGGCTGGTGCTGGGACTGGGCGGCGTGGTGCTCGGCGCCTCGCGGCTGCTGCTGCCCACGCTGACGGGCGTCGAATGGCGCCAGTTGCTTCGCCTCGCCTGGCCGTTCCGGCGGCGGCCCCTGCTCGGCGTGGCCTGGCTGTTGGGGGCCGCGATGTCGATGGCTGCCCTGCTGGTGTTCCTGCGGCCCGACCGCGGGCTCGACGCCACCCTGCCGGCCCTGCTCGTCGCCGGGGCCGTGGCCCTCGTGGTGCCGCCGACGGCCCTGACCGTCGCCGCGTTCCTGCACTGGTGGCGATTGCGCCAGCAGGTGCCTCGCGGCCGCCAGGTGCCGGGCATCGATCGTCTGCTGCCGGCACCACTGCTGGGTGCCTGGCTGGCACTTCGCCTGCTCGCGCTGGCGGCCTGGATCCTCGCGATGGGGCCTGCGGCAGCGCCGGACGCCCGCACGTTGGCCCTGCTCGCCGAGAGCGTCGCCGCCATCGGCCTGCTGGCCGCCTTCCTCTGTCCCGCCTGGCGTGCCCGGCGGTTCCGCCTCGCTGCCCACGCCTTCGAGCCGTCATGAAACGTTCCGACCTGCCCCTCGTCTACTCCTGCTCCGGCTGCTCCAGCGCGGCGCAGTTGGCCAACCGCCTCGCCCTGATGCTCGATCGTGACGGCGAAGCCGAGATGTCCTGCATCGCCGGGGTGGGTGGCGGCGTGCCCGGCCTGTTGAAGACCGCGCGCAGCGGACGGCCGATCCTCGCCTTCGACGGCTGCGTGATGGCCTGTGCGGCCTCCTGCCTCGAACAGGCCGGTGTCGTGGCGCAGCGCCATGTGCTGTTGTCGGACCACGGCATCCGCAAGCTCAAGCATTGCGACCCGGATCCGGACGACGTGCAGCGCCTCTACGAGACCCTCGCCCGGCCCGAAGCGCGGGCCATGCAGGCGGCGCAGGACGGGAGGCGTCCGGATGCCGCGTAGGACCGAAAGCCCCCCCGTCCTGCAGTTGCGCAAGGCCTTCCGCTTCGAGGCCGCGCACCGCCTGCCGCGCGTGCCGGCAGGCCATCCCTGCGGCACCCTGCATGGGCATTCGTACCGGGTGGAGTTGCACCTGCGTGGCCCGCTCGACCCCGAGTTGGGCTGGGTCGTCGATTTCGGCGAGGTGAGCCGCGTCGCCAAACCGCTGATCGCCTTGCTCGACCACGCCTGCCTCAACGACCTGCCCGGCCTCGAGAATCCGACCAGCGAGCACCTCTGCGTGTGGCTGGCGGACCGGCTGGCACCGGACCTGCCGACGCTGGTGGCGGTGGAAGTCCGGGAAACCGAATCGAGTGTCGCCCGCTACGACCTTCCCGCCGGGCCGCGGGCATGAGCGTGGCCCCGCGCCGCTCCCGCTTGTCCCTGGCCCGCGCGTGGATCGACCACGTCGATGCCGCGATCGTCCGACTGGCCGCGTCGCGTCGCCATGCCGCGCTTTGGGCGGCGGCGGCGAAGCCGCCGGGCAGCGGACGGGATGCGGCCCGCGAGGCCGAGGTGTTGCGTCACATGGGTGACGAGGCCCTTGCTTGGGGCCTGCCCGAACCCACCGCCCGGGCGATCGCCCGCCTGCTCATCCGTGATGCCTGCCATGCGCAGGGCCTGCCTTTGGAACCCGCCGCCATGCTCGACGACCACCACGCCCTCGCACCTCCCGCGTGGAAACAACACCTTGCCACCCTGTTGCCGCCGCCGAGCCGCTGGCGCCCGCTCGCGTCACGCCTGCCGCCGCGCTTCGCCGGTCCGCTGCTGGTGGCCGCCGCGCGGCATGCCCTGGCCAGGGCGCTGGCCCAGGGGGAGTTCGCCTTCCTTGAGGGGCGTCGTCTCGGCATCGATGTCCAAGACCTCGGCCTGTCCTGGACCCTCGGCCTGCGCGCGGGACAACTCGTCACGCTCGACGGGCCGGCCGAGGCGACCGTGCGGGGTGGCGTCGTCGACCTGATGCTGATGGCGAGTCGACTCGAGGATGCCGACACCCTGTTCTTCCAGCGCCGGCTGGTGCTGGTCGGTGACACCGCACTCGGTCTCGAAGCACGCAACGTCCTCGACCGGCTGGACTGGGCCGAGGTCCCGCTGGCCCTGCGCGTGCCCCTGCATCGGGCCGCGCTGCTGCTGCGCGATCTGCGCGCCCTGTCGAAGGAACGACGGCCCGTGAATGTGGCCAGCGCGACGCCCACCCTGCCCGTTCCCTGAGGGCGGGCGGCGCGGCTGCCGGCCTCAGCCGATGGGGCCCGGCCCGCGGCCCGGGGCGCCCTGCCAGAAGCCGGCCGGCTCCCCGGTCGGGGGTGGTGCCTGCCGCGCGTCGATGGCCGCGCGCCATCGGTCGACGGCCGCACGCGTGCTCTCGGGTGACTGCGGGACGATGCGCAGGACGGCCACGTCGAGGGCCTGCAGGTCGTCCCAGGCGTCCCCGAGGTCGATCGGCGCGTCGCCCTGCACCTGGATGCCGTTGATCCGCAGGAAGGCTTCGCCCTCGCGGGTGGCCAGGGGCAGGCCGTCCGGGAACTCGATGCAGCGGAAGCCGCAGTCGTCCTTGGCGATGTCGAGGGCCCGCGCGGTGAAGCAGCGCGCCGAGTAGGCGAGGCCTTGCCGACCCCAGGTCTGCACCTCGAGCGGTGGGAACACCCAGCCTTCGCCGGCATAGGCCTCGCGCAGCTGGTCGAGTTGGGTGGCGCCGACCTCGACCCCCGGCGCCCAGCGCACCAGACCGTCCTGTTCCAGCAGGCGCAGGGTCTCGTGGTTGTAGACGTTGAGCGTGGGGCCGCCGACGAAGGGGCGGCCGGCTTCGCGGCAGACCTGCACGGCGCTGAGATCGTTGGCTTCGACGAGGAAGCGGCCGTCGGCGACGAGACGGCGCAGGGCGCCGACTTCGGACTCGGCCTCGATCAGCGCGAGCGAGGACAGCACGACGGTCTTGCCGGACGCGGCGAGGCGCTCGGCGACGCCGAGCCAGTCGGCGGTGCGCAGTTCGCGGCGCTTGCTGCAGACGGTTTCACCGACATGGACGATGTCCACCGGCCAGTCGGCGACGGCGTCGTAAAAGGCGAGGGTGGTGGCACGCGGCCAGAAGTAGGCGAGTGGAGCGAGGCTGAGGTGCATGGGTCAGTGCCAGGCGCGGTGGTAGGGGCCGAGAGTGGTCTGGTGGCCTTCGGCATGGCGGCCGAGCGCGGCCATCCACTCCTCGCGGCACTGCCAGTCCTGGGGCGCGGCCAGCAGCCGGTCGATGGCGCGTCGCCAGGTCGTCGTGACCTGGCCGATATACGCGGCACCGCGCTGGCGGCCTTCGATCTTCAGGGCGACCACGCCGGCGGCGTGCAGCTTCGGCAGGATCGGCAGCGTGTTCAGGCTGGTCGGCTCCTCCAGCGCGTGGAAGACCTCGCCACCGACGTCGAAGCGGCCCTTGCACACCGTGGGGTAGCCGGCGGGCTCCTCGGCGTCGAAGCGATCGATCAGCACGCCGTTGAGCCGCACGCTGCGGCCACCGTCGCCGTGCTCCTCCCAGCGCACGAACTGCGCCGGCGAGCACACGCCGTGGCGGTTCGGCGAGGCACCGGTGACGTAGCTCGAGAGCTGGCAGCGGCCTTCGACCATGATGCAGAGGCTGCCGAAGGCGAAGGCCTCCAGCGGCACCGGCGACGCCGCGCAGACGCGTTCCACCTGCACCAGCGAAAGCACCCGTGGCAGCACCGCGCGGGCGATGCCGAAGCGCTCGTGCATGTAGCGCAGCGCCGGTGCGGTGGTCGCCGAGCCCTGCACCGACAGGTGCCGTGGCAGGCCAGGGTGGCGTTTCGCCGCGTAGTCGAGCACCGCCATGTCGGCGGCGATGATGGCGTTCGCGCCGAGGTCGGCGGCGCGGTCGACGGCGCGCTGCCAGTGCGCGAGGCGCGCGGTCTCGGGGTAGGTGTTGAGCGCGATGTAGACCTTGCGGCCGAGGTCGTGGGCGGTGCGGAGGCCGGTGGCGATCTCGGCCTCGGTGAAGTTCAGGCCGGGGAAGGCGCGCGCATTGGTCTGGTCGCGGAAGCCGAGGTAGACGGCGTCGGCGCCAGCCTCGAGGGCGGTGTTGAGCGCGGGCAGGTTGCCGGCGGGGCAGACGAGTTCCATGGCGGGCCTCGGGTCAGGGCGTCGGGGTGGGCGTGGTCGCGAGCGAGGCCCAGAGCCGGGCCATGCGCTGTTCGACCGCGGGGTCGGGGCGGATCGGGCGGCTCCAACCGCGGCGCGATTCCGACGGCCCCTTGCAGGTGGCGTCGAAGCCGATCTTGCCGCCGAGGTTCGGCTCGGGGCTGGAGAAATCGAGGTAGTCGATTGGCGAGCGTTCGACGATCAGGCTGTCGCGCGCGGGATCGGCGCGGGTGGCCAGCGCCCAGAGCACATCGCCCCAGTCGCGGACGTCGATGTCGTCGTCGACGACGATCACGTACTTGGTGTACGTGAACTGCCGCAGGTGGCTCCAGATCCCCATCATGATCCGCTGCGCATGGCCGGGGTATTGCTTGCGGATCGAGACGACGGCGATGCGGTAGGAGCAGGCCTCGGGCGGCAGGTGGAAATCGACGATCTCGGGGAACGCGCGCTGCAGCAGGGGCACGAAGACCTCGTTCAGCGCCATCGCCATCACCGAGGGCTCGTCGTGCGGCGAGCGGCCCATGTAGCTGCCGTGGTAGATCGCGCCGCTGCGCAGCCGCATCGTCTCGACCGTGAATACCGGGAATTGGCCCTGCGCGTTGTAGTGGCCGGTGTGGTCGCCGAACGGGCCCTCGAGCGCGGTGTCGCCCGGATGGATGAAGCCCTCCAGCACGATCTCCGCCCCGGCCGCGGCGTCCAGCCCGGTGAGGCGGCTGTGCCAGACGCGCGTGCGTTCCCCGCGCAGCAGGCCGGCGAATTCGTACTCCCCCACGGTGTCCGGGATGGGGGCCACCGCGGCCAGCAGGGTGGCCGGGTCGACGCCGATGGACACCAGCAGCGGGAAGGGCTCGCCGGGGCGGTCGGCGCACCAGTCGGCGAAATCGAGCGCGCCGCCGCGATGCGGCAGCCAGCGCATGATCAGCCGACGCGGGCCGATCACCTGCTGGCGGTAGATGGCGACGTTCTGTCGCATCTTGCGCGTGCCCCGCGTGGTGACCAGCCCGAGCGTCACCAGCGGGCCAGCGTCCTCGGGCCAGCAGGTCTGGATCGGCAGGCGCGTGAGATCGATCGCGTCGCCCTGCAGCACGATGTCGTTGAAGGCCGCCTCCTTGACGGACTTCGGCGTCACATGGGCCAACTGGCCCAGTTCCGGCCAGTGCGAGAGCGCTTCGCGCAGCGAGCCCGGCAGGCGCGGCTCGCGCAGCGAGGCCAGCAGGTGGCCGAGTTCGCGCAGCGAGGCGATGGGGCGGTCGCCCAAGGCGGCCTCGACGCGGCGGCGGCTGCCAAACAGATTGGCCAGCATCGGATGGGACGATCGTCCCACTGCCGTCATCAGCAGCGCGGGCCCGTCGGCGCGCAGCACCTCGCGCGCCAGCGCCGTCGTTTCCAGCACCGGGTCGAGCGGCATCTCCACCCGTCGCAGGTCGCCCTCGCGCTCGAGCCGGCGCAGGAAGGCCCTCAGCTCATGCATCGCGGGCCGGGGCGTGATCGGCGATCCACCGCTCGAGGAAGGCGAAGTAGCCGTCCATCACCGGGCTGTCGCCGTGCTCGTCGAGCAGGAAGGGATTCATCAGCGTGTGGCGCAGGATCACCAGACGGTCGTTGCCTTCGCCGGGCTCGGCCTCCAGCGCGTCCGGTGGCAGGCCGAGCGCCTCGAGCAGGCGCGCGGTGTCGGTATCGCCCATGGCCTCGCGCTTCAGCGTCGTCACCGAGCCGAAGTACTCGCCGAGCTGCAGCGGGCGCGTGGGGTCGGCGGAGAGCGCGCGCTGCAAGGCGCGGACGAAGCGGTTGGCGTCGGCCAGACGCGCATTGCCGCGCGGGTTGAAGGCGAGGCAGACCAGGTTGCTGTCCGGGTGGAAGGGCACGAGGGCCTGTACGCGTCCGGCCACGCGCTGGCAGAAGGCCTCGGCTTTGGCGACGAAGACTTCGGTGGCGCGCAGGCTCAGGGCCTGCAGTTCGCCGAAGTGGCTGGCATCGAGCGGCAGGACGCGATGGGTCACGTAGACCGCCGCGGCATTCGCCCCCGCTTTCGAACCCTCTGGGATGTAGCGCCCTAGGCTGCGATGGCGGGCGAAGAAATCGCCGCCGTCGTCCGGCTGGAACACGTAGTCGGCACCTTCGGCGAGCACGTCGATGGCGCGCTGGTCACGGCACAGGAAGGCGCCGGCGCCGTAGGGCAGGTAGCCGAGCTTGTGCGGGTCGATGGTGATGCTGTCGATGCGATGCAGGCCCTCGATGGCC
>JALOSQ010000111.1 GCA_025458335.1 Ideonella sp. | reverse complement strand
TCCTCGGGGCGCCGCCGGGCGGGCGGCCGTGCTGCCGCGCGACGCCACCGACCTCGGCGACGCGACCAGCGTCGTGCCGACCACCGCGAGCGGGCTGGCGGGCTGGGTGCTCGACCGGGATAGCGGGGAGGTCATCGGTGTCTGCCGCGCCGGGGCGCCTGCGGTGTCGGCTGATCCGGGGGGCGCTGACGTGCGCGACACCGCCGATCTGCGCCCGCGCCGGGCCCTGCCGGCCGGCTGCGAGCCTCTCGCTGCGCGCCTGATCGTCGGCGTGCTGCGATTCGCCCTGGGGCCGTCGCCCCGACTGGAGGGCCCGTACGACGATCCGTTGCCCCTCGTGGTCGAGTGGCGCGATGCATCGGGCCGGACGGTGACCCCGGGATGCGACGTGCAGCCGGTGCGCGGGGCGGATCCGCACCTGGTGTGGCGCTGCGCGGTCCCGTCTCCGGCGGTCGTCGGCCTGGCGCATCCCGAGCCGACGCTGCGCCCCCTCGGATGGACGCTGCACGGCCCGCAACCCACGCACCGCCTGTGCCGCGTTCGCGCGGCGCCGACCGGGTCCGGCCTGCGCAGTGGGTTCGTCGTGGAGGCGTCGCAGCCCTGCCCCGAGGGAGCCGACGCCGTGGCCCTCGACGACCTCGCCGGCCGGGCTCCGGGACAATCAGGGGGTGACCGCGGCTGAACGCCGGGTCGCGCCCTCCATGCCCCTGACAACCGACCACGCTTCGCACGGCCGCTTCGACGAAATCGACGCGGCGCGGCTGCGGCTGGCCCTCGACCTCGCACAGCAGTCGATCGGCTTGAGCGAGCCCAACCCGCGCGTCGGCTGCGTGATCACGGCGCCGGGGCAGGACGCCGTCGCGACCGGCTTCACGCAGGAGGCCGGCGGTCCGCACGCCGAGGTCATGGCGCTGCGCGCCGCGCAGGCGATGGGCCTGCCGCTGCCGGGCGCGACCGTCTACGTCACCCTGGAACCTTGTGCGCACCATGGCCGCACGCCGCCGTGCTGCGACGCCCTCATCGCCGCCCGTGTCGGGCGGGTCGTGGTGGCGGTGGGCGACCCGTTCCCGCAGGTCGCCGGCCAGGGCCTGGCCCGTCTGCGGGCCGCCGGCATCGCGGTCGTGGAGTGCCCCGACCCCGGGATCATCACCGCCGCACGCGAGCTGAACATCGGCTTCTTCTCGCGGGTCGTGCGCCGTCGGCCGTGGGTGCGCCTCAAGGCGGCCGTTTCGGTCGACGGGCGCACCGCGCTGCCCGACGGCTCAAGCCAGTGGATCACCGGCGAGGTCGCCCGCGCCGACGGCCACGCGTGGCGGCGCCGCGCCGGTGCGGTCCTCACCGGCGTCGGCACGGTGCTCGACGACGACCCGCGCCTGGACGTGCGGGCGGTGCCGACCGCACGCCAACCACGGCGGGTGATCGTCGATTCCCGCCTCGAAACGCCGCCCGGGGCCCGGATCCTCGACGCACCGGGCGAGGTCTGCGTGGTGCATGCCCAGCCGAGCGACACATTGCGTGCCGCCCCGGCCACCCCGATCGGGCGGGCGGCGGCAGCCCTCACCGGGCGTGGAGCCCGGCTCGTGTCGCTGCCCGGCACGTCCGGCAAGGTCGACCTGGCCGGCCTGCTCCAGCACCTCGCGGACGAAGGTGTCAACGAACTGCACGTCGAGGCCGGCCACCGGCTCAACGGATCGTTCGTGCGCGAGGGCCTGGTCGACGAGTACCTCCTGTACGTCGCGCCGGCGCTGCTCGGCGAGGGACGTCCGCTGGCGGCGTTCGGTCCGCTGGGAACGCTCGGCGAGGCCCCGCGGGGCCGGTTCGTGTCGGTCGATCGGGTCGGCAGCGACCTGCGCCTCGTGCTTCGCCTGCCTGGGCGAGAGCCCTGGCCGGTGGGCGCCACCGTGCCTGACCGGTGACCCGAACCGTCATCGGCGGCCTGAACCCGGGCTGGTGACCTGAGCCCTGGCAGGTGGCTGTGCCGCCGATCCCGATCGTGGGCCGTTTGCCGCCGAGGGTGACCGAGGGGCGGTCCGGCGTCCGGGGCACCCGCCCTGCGACAATGCGCCGATGTTCACGGGCATCATCACCGGCGTCGGGCGCATCGTCCGGGCCGAACCGCTCGGCGAGGGCGGGTTGCACGGGCGTCGCCTCGTGATCGAAACGCCGCCCGGCTACCTCGGCGACGTGCGGGCCGGCGACAGCATCGCCATCAACGGGGCCTGCATGACGGCCACCCGGTTCGACGTCGAGGCCGCCCGCTTCGAGGTCGACATCTCGGCCGAGAGCCTCGCGCGCACGTCGCGCCTCGACCGGCCCGGCGCCGTCAACCTCGAGAAGGCGCTGCGTGCCGACGAGCGCCTCGGAGGTCACCTGGTCAGCGGGCACGTCGACGGCATCGGCCGTGTCACGCGCCTCGAGCCCACCGGCGAGTCGTGGACCTTGCAGGTCGACGTGCCGGTCGCGCTCGCGCGCTTCCTGGCCTACAAGGGCTCCATCACGGTCGACGGCGTGAGCCTGACGGTCAACGACGTGCGCGACCACGACGCGGGTTGCGAGATCCGCATCAACCTGATCCCGCACACCATCACCCACACCGCGCTCGGCACGCTGCGCGCCGGCGACCCGGTCAACCTCGAGATCGACCTGATCGCGCGCTACGTCGAGCGCATGCTGACGGCGGGCGTGGCACCCGGCGGCGCCGCGGGGGCAGGGGCACTTCCTACAATCTGAGCCATGGCCATCGCTCCCGTTCCCGAACTGATCGCCGAACTCGCGGCCGGCCGCATGGTGATCCTGGTCGACGAGGAGGATCGCGAGAACGAGGGCGACCTCGTGCTGGCGGCCGATCACGTCACGCCCGAGGCGATCAACTTCATGGCGCGCTTCGGCCGCGGCCTGATCTGCCTCACCCTCACCCGCGAGCGATGCGAGCGCCTGCGCCTGCCGCTGATGGCGCGCGAGAACGGCACGCAGCACGGCACCGCCTTCACCGTCTCGATCGAGGCGGCCGAGGGCGTGACGACCGGCATCTCCGCCGCCGACCGGGCCCGCACGATCCAGGCGGCCGTCGCGCGCGACGCCAGGCCCAGCGACCTGGTGCAGCCCGGGCACATCTTTCCGTTGCAGGCGCAGGACGGCGGCGTGCTCATGCGCGCTGGCCACACCGAGGCGGGCTGCGACCTCGCCGCGATGGCGGGCCTCACGCCGTCGGCCGTCATCTGCGAGATCATGAACGACGACGGGAGCATGGCGCGCCTGCCCGACCTGGAGCGCTTTGCCGACCAGCACGGCCTGAAGATCGGCACCATCGCCAGCCTCATCGAGTACCGAAGCCGCAACGAGTCGCTCATCGAGGCGGTCGGTCGACGCACGATCAGCACGGCGCAGGGCGATTTCGACGGCCGGATCTTCCGCGATCGCACCGGCGGCCTGCACCTGGCCCTGACCAAGGGCGAGTGGACCCCGCGCGACGAGGTGCTCGTGCGCGTGCACGAGCCGCTGTCCGTGCTCGACCTGCTCGACGTCGGCTCCGGGCCGCATTCGTGGCCGTTGCCGCGCGCCCTCGCGGTCCTGCAGACCAGCCCGCGGGCGGCCGCGGTGCTCCTCAACTGCGGGCAAGGGGCCGAGGCCCTGCTCGAGGGCCTGCGGGCCGACCCTGGCCAGGGCCCACCGGCCCGGCCGATGGACCTGCGAACCTACGGCGTGGGCGCCCAGATCCTGCGTGAACTCGGCATCGGCCGGATGAAGCTCTTGGCCAGCCCCCGCCGGCTGCCCAGCCTGTTCGGCTACGGGCTCGAGATCACCGGATTCATCACGCCCGGCGGGCCGGTCGAGGCGTCGCGCGCGGCGAGCGCCTGACGCCGGCCTGCCCAAGACCTGCGGGCGTGCGTCGCCCGCGCCACCATCTCTTCACGACACGACGAGCGCATGCAAGGAGCCGATACCCATTCCCGCCGCGGCAAGACTGCCGAGCCCGACGGGCGCGACCTGCGGGTCGGCATCGTCCAGGCCCGGTTCAACGCGACCCTGACCGACCGCCTTGCCGATGCGTGCGTCGCCGAATTGCGGGCACTCGGTGTCGCCGAGAAGCACATCGAGCATGTGACGGTGCCGGGGGCGCTCGAGATCCCGGTCGTGCTCAAGGCAATGGCCGAGGCCGAGCGCTTCGACGCGCTGGTGGCCATCGGCTGCGTGGTGCGGGGCGAGACGTACCACTTCGAGGTGGTCTCGAACGAGAGCAACGCGGGCGTGACCCGCGTGTCGCTCGATCACCAGATCCCGATCGGCAACGCGATCCTCACGGTCGACACCGAGGCGCAGGCGGCGGCCCGCGTCGAGGACAAGGGCCGCGACGCGGCCCGCGTGGCCATCGAGCTGGCCAACCTGCTGGAAGAGCTGTCGTGACTGGTCCTGCCGCCGGTGCCCCGAAGGACACGGCCCAGCCCGACATCGGCGGGGGCTCCCCGGCGCGCAAGCCGCCGCGGCCCAACCCGCGCCGGCGCTCGCGGGAATTCGCGCTGCAGGGCCTGTACCAGTGGCTGCTCACCCGCGAGGACGCCGGCGTGATCGATGCCCTGATGCGGGAGGACGAGGAGTTCCGGCGTTGCGACCCGGCTCATTTCGACGCGCTGCTGCACGGGTCGATCCGCGAGGCCGAGGCGATCGATGTCGTGATCGGCCGCTACTCCGACCGCCTGACCCGCGAGCTCTCGCCGGTCGAGCACGGCGCGATGATGATCGGGGTCTACGAACTCATGCATTGCGTGGACATCCCGTACCGCGTCGTCATCAACGAGGGCGTGGAACTGGCCAAGACTTTCGGCGGGACCGAAGGGCATCGCTATGTCAACGGCGTGCTCGACAAGGCGGCCCGCGAACTGCGGGCGGTCGAGGTCGCCGCGCGCAGTCGCTGAGCCGCCGGGAGCCGCTGGTGAGAACCGCCTCTCGCGTCGACGCGATCGAGCCCTTCTGCGTGATGGAGTGTGCCAAGGCGGCCGACGAGATCGCCGCCGGTCCCCTGTGCGATCCGGCGCAAGGTGGCCGGCCGATGATCTACCTGAACATCGGGGAGCCCGACTTCACCGCACCGGAGGCGGTGCAGGCGGCGGCTGCCGCGGCGCTCGCTGCCGGGCGCACCCAGTACACGGCCGCCACCGGGCTGCCTCGCCTGCGCGAGGCGATCTCGCGCTGGTACGGCGAGCGATTCGGGCTCGACATCGCGCCGCAGCGCATCGTGGTCACCGCCGGCGCCTCGGCGGCGCTGCAACTCGCGACGCTCGCGCTCGTCGAGCCGGGCGACGAGGTGCTCATGCCCGACCCGAGCTACCCCTGCAACCGCCACTTCGTGACGGCCGCGGGGGGGCGCGCCGTGCTGCTGCCTTCGGGGCCGGCGGAACGCTTCCAGTTGAGCGCCGACGCGGTGGAGCGGGCGTGGGGGCCGGCCACCCGCGGCGTCCTGCTGGCCTCGCCGTCGAACCCGACCGGCACCTCGATCGATCCCGACGAGATGCGCCGCATCCTCGAGGTGGTGCGCGCGCGCGGCGGCTTCGCGCTCGTCGACGAGATCTACCTGGCGCTGGGCTTCGATGACCGCTACGGCACGAGCGCGCTGGCCCACGACGCGTCGGGCGGGCGCGACGTGGTGTCGATCAACAGCTTCTCGAAGTACTTCAACATGACGGGCTGGCGCCTGGGCTGGCTGGTCCTGCCACCGGCCCTGGTCGACGGCGTCGAGCGGCTGGCACAGAACCTCTACATCTGCGCCTCGACGATCGCGCAGCAGGCGGCGCTCGCCTGCTTCGAGCCAGCCTCGATCGCCATCTACGAGGCCCGCCGGGCCGAGTTCCGGCGCCGTCGCGACGCGGTCGTGCCGGCGCTCAGGCGCCTGGGGCTCGACGTGCCGGTGATGCCGGACGGCGCCTTCTACGCGTGGGCCGACGTGTCGCGCGTGGCCGAGGACAGCTGGGATCTGTGCTTCGACCTGATGCGGCGCGCCCAGGTCGCGCTCACGCCGGGCCGCGACTTCGGACGTCACCAGCCCGAGCGCTGGGTTCGCCTGTCGTATGCCCGTTCGATGGCCGAACTCGACATGGCCATGCGGCGGCTCGAGCAGATCCTCGGCATCCGGGACGCCGCACGGTCGGCGGGCGCGTGAGGGTGCCAGGCGCCCATCGGGCACGGCCGGGAACTCGACCCGCCTCGGGAGCATCCGTGCAGGGGCCCGAGGTCGTGGCCGGTATCAGGCGTGTCGGGTCGTTAACAAAGGCAGCGAGAGCCGCCGCGGGGCACGCCCGCGCGCTTGGCGCTCGCGGGCCCTCGATTACCCTAGTCACGTGAGCGACCTGCCTCCCCGCCCCGCGCAGCCCGACACCGAATCGCCGCTGGACGACGGGGTCCGGTCGCGGCCGGGGTCGGAATCCGACCTGGCACCCTGGTCGGACTCCGACGTTCACCTGGTCGCCGGGCCGGCCGTGGCGTTTCCAAAGCATGCGGCACCGGCCGCCGGCGAGCAGATGCCCACGGTCGGGCACATCGGCCGGTATGCGCTGAAGTACCCGATCGGCGAGGGGGGCCTCGGCACCGTCTACGCCGCGCACGACCCGCTGCTGTCGCGGCTGATCGCCATCAAGACCCTCAATCTCGAGATCGACGAGAGCGAGCGCCACGCGTTCAGCCAACTCTTCCTGAACGAGGCCCGCGCGGCCGCTGCGCTCAGCCACCCGCACATCGTGACGGTGCACGACGCCGGCGTGAGCGACCACGGCGCGTACATCGCGATGGAGCTTCTCAAGGGCCGCGACCTGCGCCAGCTGCGCCAGGAAGGCTGGCGGCCGACGCACGTGCAGGCCGCGCTGATCGTGCGTCGCGTCGCCGATGCGCTCGCGTACGCCCACTCGAAGGGCGTCATCCACCTCGACATCAAGCCGGCCAACATCTTCATGGTGGGCCGCACCCAGCCCAAGGTGCTCGATTTCGGCATTGCACGCCTCGCGCATCGACACGACACGGCCGCGCACGAAGGCTTCGTCGCCGGGTCGCCTCACTACATGGCCCCCGAGCAAGTCCGCGAGCAGCCCGTGGATCGCCGCACCGACGTGTTTTCGCTGGGCGTCGTGCTGTACGAGTTGCTCACCGACCAGAAACCGTTCATCGGGCAGACCCTCAGCGAGATCACGCGGTCTGTCCTGGAGGTCGACCCGCCGCTCGCGCACCTGGTCGACCCGGGCGTCCCGAAACCCCTGGCCGAGATCGCGCAGCGCGCGATGCACAAGGACCCCGACGCCCGCTACCGATCCGCGCGTTCGCTGGCCCGCGACCTGCGCCACTGGCTCGACGAGCACGCCCAGGCCACCGAGCCCGCCGAGGACGCCGCCGCGAAGGCGGCGCCGCCCCCGGTGCGCCGAACCGGTCTGCTCGGCTGGGCAGCCGTGGCCGGCCTGGCCCTGGCGGTCAGCACGGTCCTGTGGACGACGCTCGGCCGTGGTGGCGATGGGGCCGCCAGCGCCCGACTCGAGCCCCGGCAGGGGGCGGTGGCCGGCGGCCTGGTCGGCGG
>JALOSQ010000408.1 GCA_025458335.1 Ideonella sp. | reverse complement strand
GGCCAGGAGTTGGCGGCGGGTCAGGTGGGTCATGGCGATGTCTCCTCTTCGTGGGCGTGGCGTCGACGGCCGCCGCATCGGCGCGGCATCGATGCGGCGCGAACGCGGCGGCAGGACGAAGCCGGGTCCGCTGGGCGGCGGGCCCGGCTCGTCGGCAGTCGGCGAGTTGACCATCTTCCGGCCGGCGCGCCACCGGAAGACCCCCTGCGGTGCGGTCGGTTATCCAGCCGGGCCCACCCGTGCCGGCGCAGCCTGGACGTGCCGAGCCCGGGCCCGTCACTCCGGGGCACCGCCGTGGGCGCGCGCGACCCGTCGCACTAGACTCGACGCACCGCATGACCTCGCCCGCCATCGCACGCGACCTGCCGGCCGACGCCAGTGCCCTGCTGCGGCTGGCCGCCCAGAGCCTGTTCGACCTGCTCGAGACGTCTGCGCTCGGGACATTCGTGGTGGACCGGGACCACCGCATCGTGTGGATCAGCGATGGCTACCGGCGCTTCCTGCCGGCACTCGGGCACGAGGAGGGCGACTTCGTCGGCCGCAGGGTCGAGGACGTGGTGCCCAACACACTGATGGGCCACGTCGTCGACACCGGGCAGCCGATCCTGGTGGACCTGCTGACCAACCAGGCCGGCACCTTCCTGGTCAGCCGGCTGCCGCTGCGCGACGAGCGCGGCGAGGTGATCGGCGCGGTCGGCTTCGTGCTACTGGACCATCCCGAGACCACGATGCAGCCCCTGGTGGCCAAGTTCGGTCGACTGCAAAGCGAGCTCGACGATGCCCGGCGCCAGCTTGCGGCGCAGCGGCGGCCCAAGTACAGCATCGCCAGCTTCGTCGGCTCGAGCCCCGCGGCGCTCGAGGTCAAGCGCCAGGCGCGGCGCGTGGCGGTCACGGGCAGCACGGTGCTGCTGGTCGGCGAGACCGGCACCGGCAAGGAGCTGCTGGCCCATGCGATCCATGCCGCCAGCCCGCGCGCGGCCCAGCCGTTCGTCGGCGTCAACATCGCCGCCGTGCCCGAGACATTGCTCGAGGCCGAGTTCTTCGGCGTGGCGCCCGGCGCCTACACCGGGGCCGAGCGCAGGGGACGCGAGGGCAAGTTCAAGCTGGCCGACGGCGGCACGCTGTTCCTGGACGAGATCGGCGACATGCCGCTGGCCCTGCAGGCCAAGCTGCTGCGCGTTCTGCAGGAGCAGGAGGTCGAGCCGCTGGGAAGCAATCGCCTCGAGCGGGTCGACGTGCGCATCGTGGCAGCGACCAGCCGCGACCTCGCCACGATGGTGGCCGAGGGCAGCTTCCGCGCCGATCTGTACTACCGGCTGGCGGTGGTGCCGATCCGCGTGCCCCCGCTGCGGGAACGCCTCGAGGACCTCGAGGCCCTGGTCGAGGCGCTGCTCGACGACATCGCGCGTCGCAGTGCACTGCCGCCGCGCAGCATCGGCGCCGACGCGCTCGAGGTGCTGGCCGGCGCGCCCTGGCCCGGCAACATCCGCGAGCTGCGCAACGTGCTGGAGCAGGCGGTCCTGATGAGCGACGACCGGGTGCTCGGGGCCGGCCTTTTCGCCGGTCTCGGCGGCGTGCCGCAGCCTGGTCGCGGCGGCGCCGCCATGGCGACGGATGCGGCACTGGCCGTTCGGCCGGGCCGACCACCGGCGGCGGCTGCCGCGCGCCCGACGTCGTCCGATGACCTCACCCGGCCGCTCGCCGAGCAGGTGGAGGCCCTCGAGCGGGCCGCCATCGGGGCCGCGCTGCGCCAGACGCACGGCAACCGGCTCGCCGCCGCGCGGCTGCTGCGCATGTCCCGGGCCGCGGCTGTACGACCGGCTCAGCCGCTTCCCCGAGCTCGCCGGCGGCGCGTGAACGTCCGTGCCGCCCGCCGCGGGCGGTGTATCGAGACGGGCAAAGGCGGCTTTCTTCATGTCTGTCGATCAGACACCTTGTCTGAACGTCGGACAGTGCCGGCCGGGGAACCCTCGCTGGCGGCCCCGCGGCATGGCGTCGCATGACGGGAATCTCCGGCTGAAGCAGCGCCTCGGTGGCCCTGGCGATGGCCTGCGGGTTTTCCCTGAAAGAGTGCGCCGTGGCACGCGGATTGCCCCATTCGGGCGCAGGCATGACGCCATGTCTGGAAAACAGACGCACACGGACGAGGAGACCCGCATGAACCGTTCGAACACCCCCCGCCGAACCGGCCCCGCGCGCCGCGCGCTGGTCGTCGCGTCAAGCGCGGTCCTGGCCCTGGCGCCGTGGGCGCCGACCGCGCTGGCGCAGGCCCGGCCTGAGGTGCGCATCGCGATCATCGCGAGCAAGACCGGCCCGCTCGAGGCCTACGCCAAGCAGACGATCGTCGGCTTCAACATGGGCCTGGAGTTCGCCACCGCCGGCACGATGCAGGTGGCCGGCCGCAAGCTGGTGGTGATCGAGAAGGACGACCAGGGCAAGCCGGACGTCGGCAAGGCGGCGCTGGCCGCGGCCTATGCCGACGACAAGGTCGACATCGCGGTGGGCCCCACGGCCAGCCCGGTGGCGCTGGCCATGCTGCCGGTGGCCGAGGAGTACAAGAAGATCCTGCTGGTCGAGCCGGCGGTGGCCGACTCGATCACCGGCGACAAGTGGAACAAGTACATCTTCCGCACCGGGCGCAACAGCAGCCAGGACGCCGCGGCCAACGCGGCGGCGCTCGACCGGGAGGGCAACGTCATCGCGATCCTGGCCAACGACAACGCCTTCGGCCGCGACGGCGTGAAGGCCGCCAAGGAGTTCACCAAGAAGGCCAAGATCGTCCACGAGGAGTACCTGCCCGTGGGCACGACCGACTTCACGGCCGGGCTGCAGCCCAAAGATCGCCGACCTCGAGCTCGAGAAGCGCTACGGCATCAAGCTGGCCACCGGCGGCAACATCCTGCCGGCGATGGTGGCGTACAAGAACTTCCCCGGGATGGAGGGCGCCCTCTACTACTACTTCGGCATTCCGAAGAACCCGGTCAACGAGTGGCTCGTGGCCAACCACTACAGCCGCTACAAGAACCCGCCGGACTTCTTCACCGCCGGCGGCATGAGCGCGGCGATCGCCGTCGTCGAGGCGCTCAAGAAGACGAACGGCGACACCAACACCAACAAGCTGATCGCCACGATGGAGGGCATGTCCTTCCAGACGCCCAAGGGCACGATGACCTTCCGCAAGGAGGACCACCAGGCGATGCAGGACATGTTCCATTTCCGCATCAAGAACGATCCGGCGTTCGCCTGGGGCGTGCCTGAACTGGTCCGCGTGATTCCGGCCAGCGAGCT